>JAQRMW010000287.1 GCA_028599075.1 Urechidicola sp.
ACCGTTAAAGAAGAGGAGATTGATTTAGGTAAATTATTTTCCTTGATTGGGAATGCATTTTCGAAACTATTTAGTTTTATTGGAAACCTCTTAAAGGGTGTTTTTCATTATTTAGTCATCTTATTAATATTTTTAAAAGAGAATATTTTAAAAATTGGAATATCAATAATCTTAGGAGCAAGTATAGGTTTTGTATTGGATTATATAACTCCCCCATCATATACTTATGACATGATTATTGAGCCAAATTATAAATCAATTGATCAAATTTATGAAAAAACGGAGTACTATAACGTGCTTGTTTCTAATAAAGATTCAATGATTTTAAAAGAGTCCTTTAATATTTCTTATAAAAGTGCAAATAGTATTGTTGGCTTTGAGTTGAACCCTTATGAAACTAGAAAAGATCAAATTTTAGCCTACGATGCATTTTTAAAAACTACTGATACGTTAACTCATGAATATTTTACATTTAATGATTTTATTTCAGATCGAGTGTCTAAATTTGATTCTAAAAGATATATATATAGAATAACATCTACTAGTCCTAATATGGAGCTTTTTGGTGATGAAATTTTGGCTGATATTGAAAAAAACCCAACAATTCAAAAAAGAAAGAGGATACAATTAAGTACATTAAAACTAGACTCTATAGCTGCGAGACTTGCGCTAAGAGAAATTGATTCTTTACGAAACTTATATAAAAAAGTGACCTTATTAGAGGTCGAAAAAGAAGTGTCCCCAAATAGCAGTAGCACTTATTTAGATTTTTCAAAAGAGTCAAAATCGAATAATAATGATTTAGAATTATTCAAGATTTCTAAATCGCTTAATGCAGATTTAGTCGAAATAGAATCTAAAAAAGAAACGAGTGAAGATATTATAAATGTAATTACAACGTTTAATTCTTCAGGTAAAAAAGAAGGAGTTTTTTATGAAACAAAGATGTTTTTACTAGGCCGCTTGTTCGGGGGGATTATGTTAATATTTATTTTATTAAAGAAGTTGAATGGTTATTTGACTCGTTATAAAGAACAGATTCTAGATTAAAATTTAATTTACTTAAATGATAAACAGAGGAAATTATAGCGTTTAATATTATCACCCTCTTTAGTTTTTCTTGTATATATTTTGTTAATGAAAAAGAACCTTATCATTTTTGGCACTAGACCAGAAGCAATTAAAATGGCGCCTTTAGTTAAAGAGTTTCTTAAGCATCAAGAAAATTTTGTTACAAAGGTTTGTATCACTGCTCAACATAGAGAAATGTTAGACCAAGTTCTTGCATTCTTTGACATCAGCCCTGAATATGATTTAAATTTAATGAAACCTAATCAGAACTTGTATTCATTAACTGCAGATATTATTACAAGCTTAAAACCTATTTTAGAGGAGTTTCAACCAGACTATGTTTATGTTCATGGAGATACGACTACGACTATGGCAGCTAGTATCGCTTCTTTTTATGCCGGAGCAAAAGTTTGTCATGTAGAAGCAGGATTGAGAACATTTAATAAACTTTCGCCGTTTCCAGAAGAAATTAACAGAAGTATTGCGGGTAGGATTTCTGATTATCATTTTGCACCGACACAAACATCAAAACAAAATTTGCTAAAAGAAAATGTATCTGAAGAAACGATTTTAGTTACAGGAAATACTGTAATAGACGCTCTTCAATTTAGTGCACAAAAAGTAAATTCTACTGATTTTGAAGACACACAAATAAATGAGCTAAAAACAATTTTGGATACTAATAAAAGACTCATTTTAGTTACCGGTCATCGTAGAGAAAATCACGGTCAAGGATTTATTAATATTTGTACAGCTTTAAAGAAAATCACGTTAGAAAATCCAGATACACAAATTATTTACCCTGTTCATTTAAATCCGAATGTTCAAAAGCCTGTATATGAATTATTAAAAGAAATTGAAAATATTAAATTAATTGATCCTTTATCGTATCCTGCTTTTGTTTGGTTGATGGACAAATCATATTTAATTATTACGGATAGTGGCGGTGTGCAAGAAGAAGCTCCAAGTTTAGGGAAACCGGTTTTGGTGATGCGAGATACTACTGAAAGACCAGAAGCTGTTGATGCAGGAACTGTAGTATTGGTTGGAACAAATACAGATAAGATTATTGACGAAACAAATAAGCTTCTAGCAAATGATGAATCTTATCGCAAAATGAGCAAACTTCACAACCCTTACGGAGATGGGAATGCTTGTAAACGAATCGTTGAATTTATTTCAAAATTATAAGTATGAATAACAAACCAAATGTTGTTATGGTTGGGTTGGGTTATATAGGACTACCAACCGCAGCATTAATTGCAAGTAAAGGAATTAATGTAACGGGAGTTGATATCCACCAGCACGTGGTTGATACCATTAATAAAGGAGAAATTCATATTGTTGAACCTGATTTAGATGGTTTAGTACATCATGTTGTTAAAGAAAATTATTTAACAGCAAGTACAACTCCAAATAAAGCAGATGTATATTTAATAGCAGTGCCAACTCCATTTAAAGGAGATCATGAACCAGATATTTCGTATGTATCTAATGCCATTAGAGCAATTTTACCAACGATTTCTGAAGGGGCATTAATAATTATTGAGTCTACGAGTCCTGTTGGAACTACAGAAAAAATGGAACAAATAATTTTATCTAATAGACCCGAATTAAAAGATAAAATATATATGGCCTATTGTCCTGAGCGCGTTTTACCAGGAAATATTATATATGAGTTAGAACATAATGACAGAGCAATTGGCGGAATTAATGTAGCCTCAACCAAACAAGCAATAGACTTTTATAAACTCTTTGTAAAAGGAGAATTACATGAAACGAATGCAAAGACAGCAGAAATGTGTAAGTTGGTAGAAAATTCGTCTAGAGATGTTCAAATTGCATTTGCAAATGAGCTTTCAATGATTTGTGATAAAGCCGAAATTAATGTTTGGGAGCTCATCAATTTAGCAAATAAACACCCTAGAGTTAACATTCTACAACCAGGAACAGGTGTTGGTGGGCATTGTATAGCTGTAGACCCATGGTTTATTGTTTCGGAGTTTCCAGAAGATGCAAAAATTATACGTACAGCTAGAGAAATAAACAATTACAAAACAGAGTGGGTAATTGAAAAAATTAAAAATACAGCTTTAAAATTTGAATTAAATGAGGGCTACAAGCCAACAATTGCTTGTATGGGGCTTGCGTTTAAACCAAACATTGATGACTTAAGAGAGTCTCCTGCTTTATATGTTACATCTAATTTGATTAGTGATAATTTTAAAGTGATGCCAGTTGAACCAAATATAGAACAATACCCAGAGTTTAAAATTTACAAGCAAGAAGAGGCCATTGAAAAAGCAGACATTATGGTGTTTTTGGTTGGACATGATGAATTTAAAAATATCGAATTAAATGAAAAGCATACAATGCTTAGTTTTGTTAAAAATTAACATATTTATTTAAATGATTGAAATTGATAAGAACTTACAAACAGCGATAAAAGCATCTTTAAAAGCTGGAATTGAAATAATGAAAGTATATGAATCAGATGATTTTAATATAGAAATTAAAGGAGATGATTCACCATTAACGCAGGCAGATAAAAATGCCAATGATGTAATTAATTCTTTTTTGATTCCAACGAATATTCCAATTATTAGTGAAGAAAACAAGCAAACAGATTTTGATATTCGTAAGAATTGGGAAACATGTTGGGTGGTAGATCCTGTTGATGGCACCAAAGAGTTTATAAAGCGTAATGGTGAGTTTACTGTTAATATTGCTTTAGTGACTGATGGGAATCCAAAACTAGGTGTTATATATGTACCGGTGAGTAAAACACTTTATTTTGCAGATGTTAAAAATGAGCTAGGATATAAAGCTAATTTAGATTCACATGATACTTCAATTGAAGCAGTATTAGAAAAATCAGTAAAATTAGAACCTAAAGCAAAAGATTCGAATCCTATGCAAGTAGTTGGAAGTCGTTCACATATGAGCCAAGAAACCTTGGATTATGTTGAAGATTTAAAATCAATAGGAAAGGAAGTTGAAATTGTATCTAAAGGGAGTTCATTAAAATTTTGTTTGGTGGCTGAGGGTAATGCAGATGTGTATCCGCGTTTTGCCCCAACGATGGAATGGGATACTGCTGCAGGACAAGCGATTTGTAACGCTGTAGGGGTAGCTGTAATTTCAGAAGAAACAAAAGAAGCATTGCTTTATAATAAAGAGAATTTACTAAATCCTTGGTTTTTAGTAACACCTTAAATTACTATTTAGTAATCATATAGTTATAGCATTGAAGAAATAAATGTAGTCTATCATTGTATAATGAATCATAAAATTAAAAACTTACTTAATAAGCCATTACAAAGTTTAGATGAGCATACTTTAGAAGTTGTCAAAAAATCTTCTTCTTCACTTATTGTGAAAATTATTGGTATGATAGCAGGGTTTTTGTTAAGTATTTTTTTAGGAAGGACTTTAGGAGCAGATGGGCTTGGGGTTATTAATTTATCTAACAGCTTAATAAATATATTTTTTGGTTCAAGATAGTTTAGGGAAATTTATATCTTTGTAAATTATTGAGAAACAATGAAGAACAAGTATATTTTCCGTTCCCGAATTTCTGAGAAGAAATTTAGACAAATTTTAAAG
>JAQRMW010000288.1 GCA_028599075.1 Urechidicola sp.
TTCTTTTTTGTTACAAAACCACAATTAATTATACACGGTGTTGCCATTTCGTTGTTTTTTATTATTCCGTTTTGAGTGGAATTCCGCCTAATTTCTTTTCCTACACTATTAATATTTGATTTACTAATCTTTCTGTTATAACTAAGATTTTATTGAAAAGTTTTTAACTAAAATGTTCTTTATTGAATGTAATGGAACACTCTTTTTGCGGAGTGGAAAAAAGCGGGGAGCAAAATGTGTGTGAAGTGATAAATGGTGAACTAAGGTGCATTGAGGTGAACTAAGGTTAACTAAGGTGCATTAAGGGTGGCTTTGGTATGGCTTTGCTATGGAGTAAAGGTTAAGGAGCCATTGATTAGCCTTATGCAAATTTATAATAAAAAATTAAGTATTGATAAAATTAGAAATGAGGTTGCATTTTATAGAATTATCAAATCTCACTCACGGAAAACCGTTAGAAGCCTATCACGGTTTTCCGTGTTTTTAACTAATATGCTATATTTTCGATAAAATAATTTTGATACCCATATTATTAATACTAATATTGATGAAATATAATTTGAATTAACATTTTTATAATAATGAAAAACACATTTACAATCTTATTTTTAGTATTTATCATTAACAATGTTTTTTGTCAAAACACAACAACCAATAGTACAAAATATCGAGATGAATACAAAAACAAAGGGTACTTCAACATTACAAAACTAGCCTACATTAAGATGAGTAGTATAAAGCAAGAATTATTTATTGAAGGAGAAGGTAATATTTTTTCTGATTTGAAAACAGAAGGAGCTTATGCTTGGAGTATTCAAACAATTAATGGCTATTTTATCTCTCCAAATTTCTCTTTAGGTATTGGTCTGGGTCTTGATGGTTATCATGACCCTAATTATAATACGCTACCTGTATTTTTTGATATTAGGGTTTATCTGTCAGATAAAGAAGATTCTTTTTATTCATATTTTGATATTGGCCCTACTATTAAATTAGGTGGTGATAATAGCCAATTTAGAAAAGGAGCAATGTTTAACATCGGACTTGGATATAAATTCAATGTTACAAATAATATATTTCTAATTTCTGATATTTTTTATTCACATAAAACAATAAGCCTCACTAATGAAAGAATTGGTACATCTGATAATATTATTAAATCAAATGGGATTGGCTTGAGTTTAGGAGTCATATTTTAGAAATAAGTATTAATTAAAAAATAACAAATGATTATGAAAAAACAATATCTTTTAAAAATTATGATACTATTTGTGATAGTATCATGTACTAACGAGTTCATTGATATCAATGAGCAGTCAATAGTTACTGAAAATACTGATGAAATAAAAGCAAGCCTAGTAGATGGAATCCTACATTTTGAAAATGAAGATGATTTTAAAACGTCTATAGAATATATGAAATCACTTGATGATGAAAAAATTGAAATTCTTATGTATGCTTACTATAATGACGGATTTGAACCTCTTTACCCATTTTATAAAGAAAATGATGAAGAGCGGATTAAAAAATTCGTAGATAAAAAAATTAGACGTACTAGAACTGCGAGTGCCCTTTACAGAGTAACTACTGATGAAGATGATCCTGATGCCTACATAGAGCCAGATGATGATTTAATTTCGGATGATTATTTTGCAGGATTGCTTAATTTTGATAGGGAAATTGTTGTTGATAGTAAACTGTTCAAATATACAAATGAAGGAGCTTTTAAAGTTGACTTGGCATTAAAAGCTGATTTAGATGCATATATTATTGATAATAATATAACAGAATTAAATTATCCTGACCCAGACACTATTGAAAAAGGGCTTGTACAAGTAACACCGACAATAGAGAGATATACAAGAATGTTATATTATGATCCATGTGATGATTTTATTTCTGAACCTGGCTTTGGAGATGACATGTTATCAAATGAATGTTATTCTGGAGGAGGAGGAGGAAGTGGCTCAGGATCAGGAACTGTTGTTACAACACCAGATTATACAGAAAGCATGAAAGATTATATGAAAGGTTTAGAACCATGCGATTCTCAAAGTGGAGGGATTTTTGGTTGGAATCCATTTGGAACTAGCCGGAAATGTTTTTCCTATCACAGCGATAATCATAGAGTAAAAACTAAATATTGGAATGAAGACCTAATATTTTACACTTCAATAGGAGTTAAAGTAAAGCATCAAAAGAAAGGTTGGTGGTGGTATGCTAAAAAAACAGATGAGGTTGCTTTAGTAATTAATCAAGCAATGTTTGCTATTACATACCCAAACCAAATCCCTAATTATAATGCATTACCTACTACATCTTCGAATAATCAAAGATTATATTATTATGAGGGACGTTTTTATGACAATTTTGCAGTTTCATTTGCAATGGCTACTGGTTGGACACCTGCAAACGATGCTCTTGTCCCAGTAACGCCATTTAGTGAAAATATTATTGTTCAAGAGTATATTGATTTACCAATATTAAGAAATCTGAATGATATTGAGATTGAAGCTAAAGAAATTAATAAATTATTCTGGGAGAAGGGTGTTTGGGATGGTGTAAAATCCTTAATGAACCGTTTTAATGAAGAACCAAAAAAAATGACATATATTGTTACAACACCACAAAAGGTTTATGTTAATTATATTGATTTAACACAAAGAAAACTTAACACCAAAAAAATTGTAAATACTCTTGATTATGATTGGGGAGGTGAGATAAAGCTAAGTTGGGGGATTGACGGTAATGGGAATTGGACTAGCAATATTAATGATTGGGGAAACCCTTTAACATATTTTGAAGCTTTTAATTTTACAGAGCTGACAGATTTTGATACATTATCCATGGATTTTATTGGTATGACAAGAAGAGGTGACAGCTGGAAAGGGAGCAGAATTGTTTACAAGAAAGAATAATAATAGAATGGTACAATGCAATCACCATAGAAATTGTTACATAATGGAAAGGCCTTGAATAATAATTAAAAATACTGCTTAAATACGGTCTCATATTATTTTAGCTAGTTAAAGGTCAGCACCCTAGAACCCATCCTAAAATATAGCGAATAAGCCATAATTATGTCCAACAATAATATGCAACCTTGAATTTTTGTTTCTTTTGTTTTTGACTTAAGACATAAGGGGAGAAAGTAATATTGAAAGTAGATTATTAGCAAGTGTATAGAAATTTTAGATGGGGTGATGTGGTAGGAAAATTTTATACTCTTGCGAGCGGTTAACGGAATGTTTGTGAAAATTTTTTTACCAATATATCTCAAAAATTCGAATTATTCAATCAAAGAAAAGTGATTGTAAGTTCGGCTAAAATCTTTAATTTAAAAGGTTCACTGTAACGTCTAATTACTTTGTCATTTCTATACATAATGTTTAAAATTATGTAGCCTTATTTCAGGACGGGTCACAATGAATGGCAACGTCTCCGTATATGAAAAGTAGCAGACAAATATGCTATTCTCTTTCAAATTAAAAACAAAAATAGCAGAAAAGAACAAAACTTTGAGTTTAGCTCTTAACTGCTATTTTTTATATACCGTGTTGTAACCAGTTTTTAATTCAAATGTATTATCTTAAAATTTTTTTGGTCATTATTTCTCCGTTACTTAACTGCCCTTTGACTATATAAATTCCAGAATTTAAATTTGAAGTATCAAGTGTTTTGGTATTGTTAGCTTCTAAAACTCTTTGACCTTGTAGATTATAAATTGTTATTTTTATAAAATATAGGCCTTGTGAATTATTATTTAAAATTTCGTCACATGGTTCAGGCGGATAGATTACCATAGGAATAAGACCTTCGCAAGGGTCTTCTCCACCACCACCGTTATAAGGATTTTGAACTTTAACGGTAATGTATTGATTTCCAATTTGAGTTGAGCCATTATATACTTTACAGGTTATATCATAAATACCAATAGATCCACCATGTATTAAGGCAGAATTAGTTCCTTGTCCTTGTACAATTTCCCAACAATATCCATAGTGGCAACCAGTAGGAATATTCCAAACATAGTTGGTTGCATTTGGATAAGGGCCAATTGTATAAAAACCACCTGTTCCAGGAGTGATGTATCTTGCCCCTCTAATATAAGGGTCGTATGTATTTGAACTTAAAGCAGCTTGAACAGCGCTAAAAGCATTGACTCTACCAAAACCAAAGTTGTTATCCACTCCATTTGCTCCCATATCGGTAGCGGTAGAAGTCAATATATTTCTAACTTCTTGTTGTGTTAAATTTGGATTGACAGAAAGTACTAATGCAGCAACACCAGAAACAACAGGACAAGAAGCTGAAGTTCCTCCAAAACTTGGCTCGTAGTGTCCAGGTAGTCTACCTGCATTACCCATTCTGTCCGTAGTTCTTACATTTCCAAGATAATTTGTTTCTCCAGAAGGAGCAACGAGGTCTAATTCAGTACCTCTTGAACTGTATTCAAATAGGATTCCACGATTATCAATTGCTCCAACAGAAATTGCATTGTTGTTTCGTGCAGGATAATTTACACAGCCACCTGTATTTCCCGCAGAAAAGATTACAATAGCACCATCTCCGTTTCTACCATTATTTACAGCATTTTGCAAAGCATTTTCAATCAATATATTAGTAAAATTACAAGGAGCATTACTATAAGACCATGAATTACTTAAAACATCAGCACCATTGTCTATTGCCCATTGAATACCGTCTGCTATATCTCCAGGAGTTGTACCACCTGCAAAAATATTGACTGATAAAAAATTTACATTTGGTGCAACACCTCTTAATCCTAGATTATCATCAGAAGCGCCTATAACACCAGCACAATTCATACCATGGGTTGCACCGTTAGCTAAAGGTGTGCCGTTTCCATTTGTAGCAGGGGTATTCCCTCCAATAAGCCTATTTCCAAAATCTTCGTGATTTTCCATTCCTTGGTCAAAAACAGCAACTGTTATATTATCTCCTAAATTTATATCCCAAGCCTGTAACGCATTAACATCAATATCATTAACGCCTGCAACACCATCAATTATTTGTCCTGTATTATGCATTTGAAATTGTAATGGAAATAAAGGGTCATTTACTTGATTTAATTCCATAGGAATATAAAAGTCTGGAATTGAAAATTCAGCTATACCAGATTCATTAATTTTATTAGCAACTTCTAAAGCCTTATTGATATCTCTAATTTTTATTCTCAAAACATCATATTTTTCCTCAATTTCAATAATATCATTGTTTTTAAAAAGTTTTGATACATCGTCTTTCTTGTTGCTGTCTTTTAATTTTATGCGAATGATTTTTGTAGGAAACATTTTAAAATCACCATTGGAATCTAGTAATAATGCAGGAGTAGTTTGTGTTAGTTTTTCATTTCTAAACTTTCTTGCAGAAATATCACTTTTCTCTTCTTCAAGTAATGTAAATCCTTTTGTTAAAAATGTTTTTACATTTTTAAACCCTTTAGCAAATGACTGTGAAGGTTTATCATAGGATATAAATGATTTTTTAGATTGATAAATTTCAATTTTTTCGCTACCATTATAATAGTAGTTTTGCGCTTGAATTGAAAAAAAGAAAAAGCACAAAATTATAGTGTATAAATTTCTCATTGTTAAATTTTTTAAAGTTATTGTTGTTCAATTGAATTAAGTTTTATCTCTGAATAAAAATAATCGGCAGGTGTAACAAAAGGGTCTATACATAAAAATTTAAGTTCCCCTGTAAAACTTATCGGTACTGAATCATTACTATTTTTTAAATAATCATATTCTGTACCTAATAAAGTTTCATTACAAATGATAAAGTGTCTTCGACAATTGTAACACCCTTCTGTTCCTTGAAAAATCCAAAAACGATTGTTATATTCTCCATTGTGTTCATCATCGAAAATTTGGTCAATATTTTCAGAACGTTTG
Source organism: Urechidicola sp. (assembly GCA_028599075.1). Classification (GTDB taxonomy): domain Bacteria; phylum Bacteroidota; class Bacteroidia; order Flavobacteriales; family Flavobacteriaceae; genus Urechidicola. Next base: position 5,919 of record JAQRMW010000288.1, read on the forward strand.
TAGAATAATAAACCACTTTTTTGCTCTTCAATTGGTACTTCAGGAAAGTTCTCACTAGGTACTGTATCTAATGTATCTGAATCACAGCCACAATTTGGTTTCGTGTCATCTTTATTACAACTACTAAAAATTAGAATTGTAAAAAAGAATAAATAAGATATAGTTTTCATCAAACTATTCTTTCTGTTTTTTGAATGTTTCATAGTTTTTCGTTTTTGTTCATTGGCACCGTTGTTTAATTATTAATATTAATTTTCGAGTTCGTTTTTCGTTCCTCAAATTGGTTACAACGGTTTGGCTATGCTTAGTTGCGACAATTTATCACTTAACTTTATAAGTACAAAACCAACTTGGAAAAATCAGAGATTTTTCCAAAGTAGCACAAAACTAAGCAATTAAGTATAGC
>JAQRMW010000289.1 GCA_028599075.1 Urechidicola sp.
CAAGTTCTTTTTACATTTAAAGGAATGTGAATATCGTTATAATTATAGAAATAAAAATTTGTATATTAGCACCCTAAAATTAATCAAAGATAACCCTCTTAAGTTATCTTGAACCAAATTATAAACGCAACCAAATGAAAAAAATAATTGTACTCCTTTTCATACTAACTATCTTTTCTTGCGATAGTGATGATAACGAAGTAATTATAAACATAGACGATACTGCTGTTTATAAAGTTGTATTTGATGCCAATTGGACAGCGCAAACGCATCCAACTAATTACCCTTCAAATGCTCATTTTTCTTGGATGGTAGGAGTAACTCACAATGAACAAAATATATTATTTGCAAAGGGGCTATTAGCATCAGCAGGAATTGAATCGATGGCAGAAACTGGAGCGACAGCTATATTAGCATCAGAAATTGATGTCAAAATAGTGAGTAATAAAGCACTAGAATATAAAATTGGAAGTATTATTGATGGAGATGGAATCGATGAATTTACCATCAATGCTTCGGTAGATTATCCATTGTTTAGTTGGGTTTCTATGATTGCTCCAAGCCCCGATTGGTTTGTAGCAAATTCTAATGTTTCTTTAATTATTGACGATGAGTGGGTAGACCAAATTGAGTTAGAGGTGGCTTTATTTGATGCAGGTACAGACTCAGGAATAGATTTTACATCACCAGATAATGATACCAGCCCAAAAGAACCTGTTTTTTTAATTGCTGAGCCACCTTTAGGAAATGGTTTAACAGTGAGCCCTTCAGTTGGTAGAATCATAATTACGAAACAATAAAAAAGAGACTTTAAAAAATATAACCAGGAATTGTGTGGATGGCCGTTATAAACAGTAGAATATCTCACTATTTGTCCTGCAAGGTTTTGGTAACCTTGTAGGTATTTGTCGTGCCAAATTTTATGGTTTGATTAACAACATTTATGGATTCCCGCCTTCGCGGGAAAGACAATAATAAAAGAACTTTACACCAAAAAAGCACAAGGTAAATTTTGAAATAATAGGGTTACTTTCATTAAAAAGAGACTTACAAAAAAAGTCTTTTCGGGCGGCGTGTGGATTGCCTTTGTTACTTTTAAGAAGTCTCTTTACTTTTTAAAATAGTATTAATCACAATTATATTTTAAAAAGAAGTTGCAAGTTTTTTTAAAGAAGCTGTTAATGCCAATTCTACATCTAAATTAATTGCTGGATCTTCTTTTTTATCTAGTAACTCAATTAATTCACCGTATTGTTTTTTAGACATATTCTTGTTAGTTAATGCTACTTCAAAAATGCTCGCAATTTTTGAAACTCTATTAGCATAAGGTAAAACCCTTTTTACTAAAGGTGCATTATTAGAAATTTTTTGAAGTTCAGTTTCAATATTTTTTAAAGAGTTAAAATAATCAATCAGCATATCTTTAGAAGCTTCGTCCTTTTTTGAAATATAGTTTGATACGAGGTTATTAAAAATTTTAGTGTCAGAAGCATCTGCTGTACAAGCATCAGCAAATAAGCTAAAAGGAGAATACATTTGATATTCAATCCCATTGACATTTCGAGAATACACTTTTAAAGGTTCGCTAATATTTGATAGCTTTTCTAAAGCATCCGTGTCTTGATAATTCGAAATATTTCTAAGAATCACATCTTTATTTCTGATATGCGTGATACCTATATACTCTAGATTGTTGTTGACAACATTTAATCTCTCATACATATTATTTACATCTGTCACTTCTTTTGCTGACCAAAAACGCTCAGCAATTGCTACTGTTCTTGGCCAAATTCTAGAATCAATTGTCAATGGGGTAATGAGTTCACTCCACATTGTCGCTTCTCCACCAACAATTCTTTTTTCTTCTTCTAATGTTAATGTTGCTGTACTTAACGGGTCGACTAAATAATGTTCAGATGCGGGTTGCATACGATCTATATAATATCCGTTAGACAAGACTGTTTTAAAGCCTAATTTCGCAGCTTTTATTTGTGTGCCTCCTTCTTTAAAACCTTCGTTTTCTCCTCTCCAAGAATGAATCATAGCATCCTTTGGCATTTCATCGGTCATAATTTCATCCCACCCCATTAAAGTTTTATTTTCTTTTTTTAATATTTTTTGAAGGCGGATATTGAAATAAGTTTGTAAATCATGGTTAGTTTTTAAACCATTCTCTTTCATAAATTGTTGTATGTGTTCACTTTCATCCCAATGTTTTCCTTCGTTTTCATCACCACCTATGTGGAAATATGGAAATGGAAATAATGCAGTGACCTCACCAAATAAATTAGTTAAAATTTCATAAGTTTTTTCATTGGTTGGATCTAAGGTTGGGTCAAAGACTCCTGCATTTCGCTCAATAGAATAGGCTCCAGGAATGCTAGAAATTTCTGGAATAGCAGTTACAAAAGCAGTAGCATGACCAGGAACATCAATCTCTGGTAACACATGAATTCCTCTAGCTGATGCATATTGTACCAAATCTTTAATTTGATCTTGCGTATAATACAAACCGTCAGAACCCAATTTGTGCAACTTAGGATATATTTTAGATTCTATTCTAATTCCTTGATCATCGGTTAAATGCCAATGAAAAATATTCATTTTTACTGATGCCATAGCATCGATATTCCTTTTTAAAACATCAATAGGCATAAAATGTCGAGAGCAATCTATCATCAAACCTCTCCATGCAAATCGTGGAAAATCACTGATGCTAACTTCAGGAATATAATAAGAATTAGCATCATTTGTAATCAATTGAAATAAAGTTGAAAATGCGTGTGCAACCCCGATATCAGTATTTGCTGTTATGGATATTTTATTCTTTGTTACATTTAATTGATACGATTCATCTTCGTATAATTTTAATTTAGCAATAGATGTGTAGTTAACTTCTACAGTCGGGTTTTCAATTTTAGATTCACTTGTTGCAAATCCATTATTTAAGAATACTCCTGTTTTATCTGTCAATCTTCTTAAGAATTGTGTAGTAGCAAGGTCAATTCTTTCTGAAGATTTTTGATTAATTTTAATAGTAAAGTGAGCATTGATAACTAATTTGTTTTTGCCAATTTCAATTTCTTGAGGCCAAGGCATTAGGTTTAGATCACTTATTTGACCATAGCTCAGAGTTGAGCAAAGGAAAAGTATATATAAGAGTATGGTTTTTTTCATGAGAGTTAGTTTTTTAAAAATGATACCTTTTAAAAGCTTCAAGGGCTGCATAATCTGCCAAACCTAAAGCATTGTACTTTTGTGCTGTATCATTGTTGCGCTCTTCTGCGCGCACCCAAAATTCTCGGATATCGTTTCCTTGAAACATCACTCCATCTTTTTGAGATTGATGATAGAAAATAGCTTTACGCTTTTTTAATACTTGGTCTGGACTCATTGGTACTGCCATTTCAATTTGATGAATATCCCATTCGTGCCAAGCACCACGATAAAGCCAAACCCAACAGTCATCCATATAATCATTGTGTTTAAGGTTTTCTAAAGCAGCAAAAATTGCATCCAAACAGACTTTGTGTGTTCCGTGAGGGTCTGCTAAATCACCAGCTGCATATATTTGATGTGGTTTAATTTCTGTAATTGATTTGGCAACAATATCAATATCTTCTTGATTAATGGGGTTCTTTTTTACTGTACCCGTTTCGTAAAAAGGTAAGTTTAAAAAGTGGACATTTTCATCTGGTACTCCTACAAATCTTGTAGCGGCTAAAGATTCTCTTTTACGAATCAACCCCTTTAATTTACGAACATCTATACTGTCTTCAGTAGCACTTTTTTTAACATTAATACTTTTAATAATACTATCAATATTAGTATTATTTGGATTCACATCCTTCAAAACTTCTGCAAACTTTAACGCTTCATGATCAGAAACTGCAATGTTGCCAGAAGTCTGATATACTACATGTACTTCATGTCCTTGCTCTACCAAACGGTCAAAAGTACCACCCATAGAAATGACGTCGTCATCGGGGTGAGGACTAAAAATAAGGACTCTTTTCTTTTCTGGAGTTGCCCTCTCTGGCCTCGAAGTATCATCGGCATTTGGTTTTCCTCCAGGCCACCCAGTAATGGTTTGTTGTAATTTGTTAAACATTTTGATGTTTAAATCGTAGGCAGATCCGCCTTCGACCAGCAAGTTCGACATCCCGTTATCGTTATAATCTTTATCGGTTAATCTTAGTATAGATTTATTTGTTAATCCACATAACCAAACAATTGCTTTACTACTCAATTCTTCATCCCACAAACATGGTCCAACAAGCCATGGAGTTTTAAACCTAGTTAATTCTTCTGCTGCTTCTTGGTTTAAAACAAAGGTTGTGTTACTGTGTTCTTGCAAATATGTTGCAGGCACTTCTGAAGTGATTTCACATTCTATTGTGTCTTTTAGAATAGATGCTTTATTGGCTCCCCATCCTAATAATACAATTCGTTTTGCTTTTTTTACAGTTCCGATTCCCATGGTAATAGCTTTCTTAGGAACATTGTCTATCCCTAAAAATGATGGGGCTGCATCAACACGCGTAATATGATCTAGCGTGATACTTCTTGTTCCAGAATTGTAATGAGAACCAGGTTCGTTAAAACCAATATGCCCTGTTCTACCAATTCCTAATAATTGAAAATCGAGTCCTCCGTATTCTTTTATTTTTAAATCATAATCAATACAATATTGGTGTAACTCATCTGTAGAAACTGTTCCGTTAGGGATATTTACATTTTCTGGATTTATATCAATATGGTCAAACAAATGCTGATGCATAAAATAGTAGTAGCTGTGTACAGATTGCTTTTCCATCGGATAATATTCATCGAGATTAAAAGTAATCACATTAGCAAAACTCAGCCCTTCTTCTCTGTGCAAGCGCACTAATTCTTGATACACTCTTATTGGCGATGATCCTGTTGCCAATCCTAAAACGCACAATCTATCGTGTGCTTGTTTGCTTTTGATTAAATCTGCAATTTCATTAGCAACACAGATAGATGCTTCATCAGAACTAGAAAAAACAACATTGTGAATTTTCTCAAACCTAGTATCTTCAAACTGACCTGCTGGTTGGTATTTTAAGTTTTTACTTTCTAGTGTCATTATCATTTTACAGAATTTTACTAGGTAAAACTAATTTTAAATTTGGGCAGTTAGAAATTAAATCTATAAACAACAGTTATAAAACAATGGAAAGCAGTTTTTTTAATATGAACGATTTTGTGATTTCATCATATTAAATATTAAGAATAAAAACTTTGTGTATGTTAAAAATAAGCAATAATTTTCGGCTTCAATAGCCTATTATTCTCAATAAATAATACTTTTTTTTGAAAACAAATTGGATAGAAAATACGAGTAGTACAATCCCAAAAAAATATCATATTATTTTCTGGTTGAGCTATTTTACATTTAATGTAATTCGTTGGGGTTCTTATTTTGATGATTATTGGTATTCTGTAAAATCGAATTTGGTTGAGTTTCCGCTACATATTCTAATTGTATATTTTCATATTTATGTATTAATTCCAAAGTTTGTATTACAAAAAAAATACAAGCGATATGTGTTTTTTTTGATTGCCGCTTTAGCAGCATTATATTTGGTTCGTACGGGGTTGAATTATTTGTTAGTCACCAAAGAGATTTGGCCAGAGGCAGAGAGTGCTCAACAGGCATTTACTTTTAATCATATTGTTGCTGTAACAATTGGCGAGTTGTATGTAATTGCATTGGTTACTTCTTTAAAATTAGCTTTTGATTGGATTTATGAATTAGACCGAGTTAAAAAAATTCAGGAAGTTCAATTAACAACAGAATTAAATTTTTTAAAATCTCAAATTCAACCTCATTTCTTCTTTAATACCTTAAATAATTTATATGCCTTAAGTTTAGAAAAGTCTGATGTTGCACCAAGCGTCATTTTAAAATTGTCTGACATGATGCAATATGTATTGTATGATGTTAAGGAGCCAAAAGTACGTTTAATTACGGCTATTAATTACATCAATAATTATATTGACTTAGAACGTTTACGCTTTGGAGATAGTATAAAATCTAGTGTTGACATTACTGGAGAAATTAGTGCTATTGATGTCCCTCCGTTACTATTTTTACCTTTTATTGAAAACTGTTTTAAACATGGTGTGAAGAAAAATAACGACGTAAATATTGAAATTGAATTTAAGAATATTGAAGATAAATTTTTAGAATTCTGCGTTCAAAATACTTTTATTGATAATACAGTTGATGAAAATCGAAGGGGTATCGGAAATAAAAATGTGCGAAGACGGTTAGAATTGTTATATAATACTAATTTTACACTGACCACTACAAAGGTTGAAAACCTGTATAAAGTCTATCTAATAATTCCAATTTAATGAAGATTAAATGTATTATAATTGATGATGAGCCACTAGCAATTAAAGTGATTGAATCGCATTTGAAAGAAATGCCAGAAATGGAATTGGTGGCAACATTCAACTCGCCTCTAGAAGCGTTACCTTTGATGAAAGATAGCGATATTGACGCGATATTTCTAGATATTAATATGCCAAAAATGAATGGCTTAGATTTTTTAAGAACACTTACCAATAAGCCACAAGTAATTATTACAACTGCATATCGTGAGTTTGCTGTGGATAGTTTTGATTTGGATGTATTAGACTATTTGGTGAAGCCGATTCCTCTAAGTAGGTTTCTAAAAACTATCAATAAATTGTCTAACCGTATTCAATTAGAAAGCGGAGGGGCTGATGATATCTCTTTACAAGAAGAACCTTTTATCTTTTTAAAGGTTGATAAAAAAATGATGAAAATTAAACTAAATGATATTCTTTTTATCGAAAGTTTAAAAGATTATATTAAGGTAATGACAACATTGGGCGATTATCTGGTGCATAAATCTATGACTAGTATATCTGAAGAATTGCCAGAAAGTAACTTTATAAGGATTCACCGGTCGTTTGCAATTGCCATCAACAAAATAGAATTTGTAGAAGGCAACTCTGTCATGATTGCTAATAGACGTATCCCAATAGGACGTAACTACTTACAGTTTGCAAAAGAAAAAATCTTGAAAAGTAGGGGAAAATAAACCTTTAATTTTATTTAGTTTTTCTTAAGAAATGTCATTCAACTATTAAAAAAGGTTGTATGTAGATATTTATTTTTTTATAGAAATAAATAAGCTATTTTTAACTGCAAATTACTGCGGTTAATTACTGCAGAAATTAAACATTATTTTCAACACCTAATATCACTTCTAATGAGTACTACTTCTAAACAATCAAAAAGTACATTTATACCAATAGCAATTATAGCGGGGTTATTTTTCATTTTCGGATTTGTAACTTGGATCAATGGAGCCTTAATTCCGTTTATGAAAACCATCAATGAATTAACGGATGCGCAATCGTATTTGGTAGCATCAGCATCTTATATTTCTTTTGTTGTCATGGCATTACCAGCATCATACATCATCAATAAAATTGGATATAGAAAAGGAATGTCACTCGGTTTGATCGTTATGGCAATAGGTGCTTTGATATTTATTCCAGCAGCAAATGCAAGAACATATTGGTTGTTTTTAGTAGCAATTTTTATTCAAGGAATGGGAATGACTTTATTACAAACAGCATCAAATCCTTACATCACAATTTTAGGACCTATTGAAAGTGCGGCGAAGAGAATTGCCATTATGGGAATCGCAAACAAGGTAGCTGGAGCATTAGGCTCATTAATTTTTGCAGGACTTTTATTAACAGGAATTGATGATGTAAAAGAAAAATTAAAAACAGTTTCTATAGAAGAAAAAAACACGATGCTAGATGGTATGGCAGATAGTGTAATTACACCTTATATAATAATGGCAGTTGTATTGGTTGTCTTAGGATTGTTAATTAGAAAAGCCCCATTGCCACATGTTGAGGCTGAACCAATAAAAGAATCTACAGATGGCGAAACAGCAAAAACGAGTATTTTCCAATTCCCACATTTATGGTTGGGTGTATTGGCATTGTTTTTATATGTAGGTGCAGAGGTAATTGCTGGTGATACGATTATAGCCTATGGAATCTCATTAGGAATTCCTACAGCCGATGCAAAATTCTTTACAATGTTTACCTTAATGGCAATGGTGGGTACTTATGCACTGGGTGTGGTGTTAATTCCTAAATATATTAAACAAGATTTAGCTTTAAAAATAAGTGCCGTATTAGGAATTGTATTTACAACCTGTATTATTTTTACTACAGGTTTTACATCTGTATTATTTGTTGCAGCTTTAGGAATTGCTAACGCTTTGGTATGGCCAGCAATTTGGCCATTGACATTAAAAGGATTGGGGAAGTTTACAAAATCTGCTTCTGCATTATTGATTATGGCAATATCGGGTGGAGCAATTTTGACACCTCGTTATGGTAGATTGGTTGATAGTAAAAAAGCACAATTAATTGCTGATGGTGTTGCAGAAGTTACTGCATCAGCAGATGCATCAACTTCAAGTTACTGGATATTATTCCCTTGTTATATTTTCATTTTATATTATGCAATCGCAGGTCATAAAGTAGGTTTAAAAAAGTAAATTATGGCAGCCCAAAGATTAGTTGCACTAGATGTTTTAAGAGGATTAACCATTGCTTTGATGATTATGGTTAACACTCCTGGGAGCTGGTCTTATGTGTACCCACCTTTGCGTCATGCAGAATGGAATGGTGCAACACCAACTGATTTAGTTTTCCCTTTTTTCTTATTTATAGTTGGGACTTCTATGTGGTATTCCTTTAAAAAGTATGGAGGAGGTATTACAATATCAGGATTGAAAAAAGTATTCAAACGTTTTGCTGTTATCTTTTTATTAGGACTTTTTTTAAATCTACTTCCTTATTTTGATTTTGAAAAACTTCGGATTTATGGAGTCTTACAAAGAATAGCTATTGCTTATGGTATAGCAGCTTTGCTTTGTATGAAGTTCGATTATAAAAAATTGACCTATATTTTTGTGGTATTACTTTTAGGGTATTGGGCACTTATTTATTTTGGAGGATCAGGGGATGTATATAGTTTAGAAGGAAATATTGTAGGTAAGGTAGACTTATTACTATTCGGTAAAAATCACATTTATGGAGGTTTTGGAATTCCATTTGACCCAGAAGGATTACTATCTTCAATACCGTCAGTAGCAACAGTTTTATTAGGATATTTTACGGGGCGTATAATCGAAAAATCTGGTGATGTTTCTGTAGCCGTTAAAAAGTTGATTTTTACTGGAGTCATTTTATTGATTATCGGATTGCTTTGGAATCTAGTATATCCAATCAACAAACCAATTTGGTCGAGTTCTTATGTGGTGTATACAGGTGGATTGGCAATGCTATTTTTATCACTTCTTTTATGGTTGATAGATATAAAGAACATCAAAAAAGCATTTATGCCTTTTATTCATTTTGGTACCAACCCTTTATTTATTTTTATGTTTGCAGGAGTTTTTGGTAGAATGATGCGACTGGTAAAAACCACCAATTCATCTGGAGAATCAATAACCGTTTTAAATTATTACTACTCAGAAATCTTAGTTCCAATTTTTGGAAACATGAATGGATCGCTTTTCTTTGCCATTTCGCATATTATCTTCTTTTGGTTTTTGACGTATATACTTTATAGAAAGAAGATCTTTATTAAGATTTAACTTTAATGTCTTTCCCGCGTACGCGGGAATCCATAATGAACTTCTCTTAGATTCCCATTTTCTCAAGGGGAAGACAACTTTTAATTTCTGTCATTACGAGGAGTGGAACGACGTGGTAATCTGTAAGATTGAAATTCAAAATAATGAGATTGCTTCACTTTAGCTTGTCTTGAGTGACAGTCGAAAGGTTCGCAATGACGGATGGTAAGATATTTCAAAAAAAACTCCAGATAACATAATGCTATCGGGAGTTTTAAAATTTATAGTATTTAGGTTTTATCCTAAAGCAACAGTTTTAAAATCTGCAACTTCAACATCACCATACGTTTTTACGTAATCAGCAACATTCTTTTTTGCATCTTTAATAAACTCTTGATCTAGTAAACATTGCTCTAAATCTAACGTTGTATTGTCAGAAATAAAACGTTCTAATTTACCGGGTAAAATGCGATCCCAAATTTGTTCTGGTTTACCTTCAGCTTTTAATTCTGCTTTCGCATCTTCAGTAGCTTTTGCTAAAACATCTTCAGTTAATTGAGACATAGAAATATATTGAGGTACATTCTTCAATGTTTTACCTAAACGGCCTAATTCAATATTTTCTTTTTCGATAACTGCGATTCTAGCTTCAGTTTCTGAAGCAACAAATGCAGGGTCAAAATCTTTATAAGACAATGAAGTTGCACCCATTGATGCAGCTTGCATTGCTAAATCTTTTGTCAATACATCGGCTTTGTCAATAACAGCAGTTAAACCTACCATTGATGCAATTTTGTTACCGTGAATATAAGACCCTACAAAAGGAGCAGCAATTTTTTCAAAAGCTGTAATATCTAATTTCTCACCAATAACACCAGTTTGCTCAATTAATTTTTCAGCAACTGTAATTCCACCGAAATCAGCAGCTAAGAAATCTTCTTTGTTATCAAAGTTCATTGCGATATCAGCAAATTGATTTGCCAATGCTTTAAAGCTATCATTTTTACCAACAAAGTCAGTTTCACAAGCTAAAACAATGGCAACACCTTGTGTGTTATCATCATTTATTTTTGCAATAGCAACACCTTCAGTAGATTCTCTATCAGCTCTTTTAGCAGCAACTTTTTGTCCTTTTTTACGAAGAATTTCAATTGCTTTATCAAAATCGCCTCCAGCTTCAACCAATGCGTTTTTACAATCCATCATACCAGCACCTGTACTTGTACGAAGTTTTTTTACGTCTGCAGCAGTAATATTTGCCATTTGTTTATTCTTTATTTGTGTTGAATATGTACTCGTAAAAATAATTTTACGAGTACAATTCTAAATTATTAATTATGCTTTTACTTCTTTCTTAGCTGGAGCTTCTTTCTCAGCAACTTCTTTTTCTTTGTTAGATTTTCTAGAAGCTAATCCTTCAGAAATCGACTCAGAAACATGTGATAAAACTTTATCAATAGATTTTGAAGCATCATCATTTGCTGGTATCACAAAGTCAACCGCTCTTGGGTCAGAATTTGTATCAACCATTGCAAAAATTGGGATGTTTAATTTTTGAGCTTCTGCAACAGCAATGTGCTCTTTTTTAATATCCACAATAAAAATTGCTCCAGGTAAACGTGTCATATCAGAGATAGAACCTAAATTCTTTTCTAATTTAGCACGTTGACGATTGATTTGTAATTTTTCTCTTTTAGAAAGCGCATCAAAAGATCCATCTTGCTTCATTCTATCAATCTGAGCCATTTTCTTAACAGCTTTTCTGATAGTAGCAAAGTTTGTCAACATTCCCCCAGGCCATCTTTCAGTAATGTAAGGCATGTTTACAGCGGCAGCTTTGTCTGCTACGATGTCTTTTGCTTGTTTCTTTGTTGCAACAAAAAGAATTTTTCTTCCTGATGCAGCAATTTTACCTAAGGCTTTAGAAGCTTCTTCAAGCTTTGCAGCTGTTTTGTAAAGGTCAATAATATGAACTCCATTACGCTCTGTATAAATATACGGAGCCATATTTGGATCCCATTTTCTTGTCAAGTGTCCAAAGTGTACCCCTGCGTCTAATAATTCTTTAATTTCGATGTTTGCCATTTTATTTTTGTTTACGTTCGTTGTGATAGCAATAATTAAGTAGCGATTTATATCAGTCTTAATTATTTAGATGCTAAACATTAACAACATTTAATTTAATTTTTATTTTGTAAAACAGTTGCTGAAGATTCTTCAGCAAGCTGATATTAACGTTTCGAGAATTGGAATTTCTTACGAGCTTTCTTCTGACCGAATTTCTTACGCTCAACCATTCTTGGATCTCTCGTTAATAAACCTTCTGGCTTTAATACCAATCTGTGTTCTTCGTTAATTTCACATAATGCTCTAGAAATTGCTAAACGAATAGCTTCTGCTTGACCAGTGATTCCACCACCAAATACAGATACCTTAATGTCATACGATTTTAAGTTATCAGTTAACATTAAAGGTTGGTTTACTTTATATTGTAAAGTTGCTGTAGTAAAGTAGTCATTCAACTCTTTATATGTGCTTGACTTTTTGTTTTTAACAACAATATTTCCTTTTCCTTCTGAAAGATAGATACGCGCAACAGCTGTTTTTCTTCTTCCTATTTTATGTATAGTTTCCATGCTTATCTAAGATCGTTTAGGTTAAATGATTTCGGTTTTTGAGCTTCTTGTTGGTGCTCAGCGCCTGCATAAACGTACAGATTTCTGTACAATGCACTACCTAATTTGTTTTTAGGTAACATTCCTTTTACTGCTTTTTCAACGAGACGTGTTGGGTCTTTTTGAAACATTTCTGTTGCAGTCAAAGATCTTTGACCTCCTGGATAACCTGTGTGACGGATATAAGATTTGTCCGTCCATTTTTTACCAGATAATTGAATTTTGTCAGCGTTTATTACGATGACGTTGTCACCACAATCCACGTGTGGAGTGTAGTTAGGTTTGTACTTGCCTCTAATTAGCATTGCTACTTTTGAAGCAAAACGACCCAATGTTTGTCCGTCCGCATCAACAACCAACCACTCTTTGTTTACGGTAGCTTTGTTTGCCGATACTGTTTTGTAACTTAATGTGTTCATACACTTTTAGTTTTTGTGTTATTAATAATATGATTTTCGCCCTTAAAAAGCGAGTGCAAATGTACAAACAATTATTAAGATAACAAACAGAGTTTCAATAGTTTTTTACAAAGATGTTGGTGAGTTTTTGAATGTAAATTTTTTGACTGATTTTCTATAAAAAAATCATAGCAAATAGACCTATTAGGTATTTGACTTCAAGAAGTGAATATAAAAAACTTGGTTCAAGATAGTTTAGGGAAATTTATATCTTTGTAAATTATTGAGAAACAATGAAGAACAAGTATATTTTCCGTTCCCGAATTTCTGAGAAGAAATTTAGACAAATTTTAAAGCTCT
>JAQRMW010000029.1 GCA_028599075.1 Urechidicola sp.
GAGCTTTAAAATTTGTCTAAATTTCTTCTCAGAAATTCGGGAACGGAAAATATACTTGTTCTTCATTGTTTCTCAATAATTTACAAAGATATAAATTTCCCTAAACTATCTTGAACCTATACTTTTAATGAAAATGTACAAGCGGGCTCTGGGAATATCATTGTTAAAAGAGTAGATAATGATGCTATTGCTTTAAATGTTGATGTTACAAACCCCTCAAATATTATAGTTAGTGGAAGTACATTTACGGTAGTCTCATCTTCTTCTACATTTGATTATAGTACAGAATATTATGTAGAATTCCCTTCTGGTGTTATTACTGATTTATTAGGAAATCCATTTGCAGGTATTGGAGCAGCTCCTTTAGCTGATCAAAATTTTACTATGAGAGATGCTCCAGCAGATACTTTTCCGCCATTAGTAAGTTCATTTTCACCAGCTGATAATGCTACAGGTGTAGATGTAAATACCAATTTTACAATTAATTTTAACGAAGATGTGCAAGTTGGAACAGGGAGTATTTATGTTAAAATAGCTTCTAATGGAACAACTATATATACTGTTAATGTTTCTAACACTTCAGTAACAGGAAGTACAGTTACTTTCTCGTTACCTGATAATTTATTTAGACTTACTAATTATTTTATTAACATAGATGCTGGTGCTTTTACTGATTTAGCAGGTAATGACTATGCTGGTATTTCAAACAATATTACTTGGAATTTCACTACTGCAACAGCATCAGATGTTAGTCCTCCATCCGTTTCGTTATTTACACCTACCAACAATGCAACCAATGTAAGTATAGCAAATGATTTAACAATCGTTTTTAATGAAGCAGTTCAGTTATATGAAAGTGCCGTTTTAAAAGACTTTGGTGGATCTGTAATTCCATCAACAAGTACAGTTTCTGGAAACACATTAACAATCAATCCAACATCAGATTTAACAAACAGTACTCAATACTATGTTGAGGTTGCTTATGGTGCTATAAGAGATTTAGCAGGGAATAGTTTTGCTGGAATTAGTGGAAATACAACATGGAACTTTACCACTGTTAGCTCAGATGTTACTCCTCCCTCACCAACAGTATTCTCTCCTTTAGACAATGCAACAGGAGTAAGTGCTACTAATAATATTACCATTACTTTTGATGAAGATATTCAAATTTCTGGTGGAAACCCAATACTTAGAAATTTTGATACGAATGCAGAAGTTGGATCTTTTAGCTTTGTTTTTAGTGGAAATAATTTAATTATTAATCCAGATGCAGATTTAAGTAACAATACTCAATATTATGTTGAAATTGCCAATGGAGTTATACAAGATATGGATGGAAATGGTTATGCAGGACTTAGTGGAAATGCAGCATGGAATTTTACAACTATTAACTCTGATGTTACAGCTCCATCTCCTGTAACTTTTTCTCCAACTGATAATGCTAATGATGTAAGTATTTCAAATAATTTAGTGTTAACTTTTGATGAAGATATCCAAATATCTGGAGGAAGAGCAGTACTTAAAAATTTTATTACCAATGTAGAAATAGGCTCTTCAAGTTCAGCTTCTGGAAATCAATTAATTATTAACCCAACTAGTGATTTGACTGAAAACACCCAATATTATATAGAAATTGCAAACGGAATCATTCAGGATTTAACAGGAAATGGTTATGCAGGATTTAGCGGAAACTCTACTTGGAATTTCACAACAGTACTAGATGGCACACCACCTTCAACAATGACATTCAGTCCTGCAAGTGGAACAACTGGCGTGAGTGCTTCTGATGATTTAACACTTGTATTCAATGAAAATATTCAAATTTCTGGAGGTCGCGCTGTTCTTAGAAACTTTAATACCAATGTTGAGATTGCATCTTCGAGTTCAGTTGTTGGTAATCGATTGTTTATCAACCCAACTGCTGATTTAGATCCAAACACTCAATTTTATGTAGAGATTGCAGATGGTATCATTCAAGATATGGCTGGAAATGGTTATGCAGGATTTAGCGGAAACGCAACTTGGAACTTTACAACTGGTAATGTTTTAGCTACAGCTGATTTTGATTTAAAACAACACTTAAGTATTTATCCAAACCCAACGAATGGACTTTTAAACATTCAGATTGCTGATTATAATGAAGACTTAACTGTAGAAATTTTTGATATTCTTGGTAAGAAAGTTGAATCAAAAGTATTTGTAGAAAACAACAATCAAATAAATCTTAGTAATTTACCTACAGGTATTTATTTACTAAAAGCAACGGCATCTAACAAGAGTTATACAACTAGAATCATTAAAAAATAGTCTCACCATTTTTAATGAAAAAGTCCTGCTGATTTAATATCAACAGGACTTTTTTTATTTTTTTGAGGTTTAACTTAATTCGCAACTTCACTCATAAACTTGATACGCATCAAGCGGAGTTCGTCCAAGTCATAATCGCCATCAAATTCTTCAAGAGCATCTTCAATAACATCTGTTTCTGCCTCCATAAAATAATCGTAGATTTCTTCTTGTTGGTCTTCGTCTAGAATTTCATCAATATAGTAACCAATATTTAATTTAGTCCCCATAAAAACAATACGTTGCATTTCTTTAATTAATTCTTCGAACTGCAATCCTTTTGATTTTGCAATATCCTCAAGCGGAATTTTCTTATCCGTATTTTGGATGATTGATAATTTTAAAGAAGAATTGACACCAGTGCTTTTTACCACTAGGTCATCTGGCCTTAGAATATCATTTTCTTCAACATATTCAGATATTAAGCTAACAAAATCTTTTCCGTATTTACGAGCTTTCCCTTCTCCCACTCCATGTACATTCGCCATTTCTTCAATAGTGATAGGATATTTTAAAGTCATATCATCTAAAGATGGATCTTGAAAAACAGCAAATGGTGGTACTCCTTTGCGCTTAGCAACACGCTTTCGCAAATCTTTTAGCAACTGCATTAGCTTATCATCACTTCCACCGGCACCTTTTGAGTTGGTTATAATTCCATCATCACTAACATCATAAGTATGATCTTCAGACATCATAAAAGAATGTGGCTTGTTTATAAAATCGCGACCTTCGTCAGTAATTTTTACCACTCCATATTCTTCAATCTCTTTACGAATTAAATTCGCCACTAAAACTTGCCTCAATAATGCTGTCCAATACAAAGCAGGTTTCTCTTTTCCTTTTCCAAAAAATGGTTGCTTATGGGTAAGGTGAGATGTTAACATTGCATTTTCATGACCAAATATGGTGTTTACAATTTCTTTTGGTTTGTATTTTTCTTTAGTCAGTAATACGGTTTCTATCAATAATTTTACATCCTCTTTAGCTTCGTGCTTTTTCTTAGGGTTTTTAACATTGTCATCCATATCACCACCGAGTCCTGTTTTTTCATCAAACTCTTCACCAAAATAATGCAGTAAATATTTTCGCCTGCTCATTGAGGTTTCGCAATATCCTACAACCTCTTGCAGTAATGCGTGCCCTACTTCTTGTTCGGCAACTGGTTTCCCAGACATAAATTTTTCTAGTTTCTCAATATCAGCATACGAGTAAAAAGCTAAACAATACCCCTCACCATCATCACGTCCTGCTCTACCAGTTTCTTGGTAATAACTTTCTAAACTTTTTGGTATATCATGATGAATTACAAAACGAACATCTGGCTTATCTATCCCCATTCCAAAAGCAATGGTCGCCACTACAACATCGGTATCTTCCATCAAAAACATATCTTGATGCTTTACTCTGGTTTTTGCATCTAACCCAGCATGGTAAGGCACTGCTTTAATTCCGTTGACTTGCAACACTTGAGCAACTTCTTCTACCTTCTTACGGCTCAAACAATAAATAATTCCAGATTTGCCAACATATTGTTTTACAAATCTGATTATATCTTTATTTACATCTTTGGTTTTAGGTCTAACTTCATAAAATAAATTTGGTCTGTTAAAGGATGCCTTAAATGTAGTAGCATCACTCATTCCCAAAGTTTTTAAAATATCTTCTTGAACCTTAGGTGTTGCCGTAGCTGTCAATCCTATAATAGGTACATCATCAATTTTACTAATGATGTTTCTTAAGTTTCTATATTCTGGTCTAAAGTCATGCCCCCATTCTGAAATACAATGTGCTTCATCTATGGCAACAAATGATATTTTTTGATCTTTTAAAAAGTCAACATACTCTTCTTTTGTCAAAGATTCTGGTGCAACATATAATAATTTAGTAATACCATCTACAATATCAGCTTTTACCTGCGTGACTTCACTTTTATTTAATGATGAGTTTAATACATGAGCAACACCATGCTCTGAAGATACACCACGAATAGCGTCAACCTGGTTTTTCATCAAGGCAATTAATGGAGAAACAACAATTGCTGTACCCTCTTGCATTAAAGCAGGTAATTGATAACACATAGATTTACCCCCACCAGTTGGCATGATAGCAAAAGTGTTTTTTCTTGATAATAAATTTCTGATTACTGGCTCCTGCAAGCCTTTAAATTGCGTAAAGCCAAAATACTTTTTTAATGCAGCATGTAAATCAATTTCCTCCACAAAGAATATATTATTAATCTATTTTTAAATACATTTGCAACTAAAGGTATAACTTTTTTTCAATCCAAAAAAACATTTTTTGAAAACCGACAACTCAATTATAACTCTTGCCAAACAAACTATTACTACCGAAAGTAGTGCTATTGCGAATTTAATCAATTTGGTAGATGAATCATTTGAAAATTCTGTTAAAGTTATTCACAATTCTAAAGGACGAGTTATCATTACCGGAATAGGTAAAAGCGCCATAGTTGCTAACAAAATTGTTGCAACATTAAATTCTACAGGTACTCCAGCAATTTTTATGCATGCTGCTGATGCTATTCACGGCGATTTAGGAACCATTCAAAAAGATGATATTATAATTACTATTTCTAAAAGTGGAAACACTCCAGAAATTAAAGTGTTGGTTCCGCTAATAAAAAATTATGGAAATACTTTAATTGCCTTGACTGGTAATCCAACTTCTTTTTTAGGTACACAAGCTGATTATGTTTTGAATTGTTTTGTCGAAAAAGAAGCATGTCCAAATAACTTAGCTCCAACTTCTAGCACAACTGCCCAAATGGTAATGGGCGATGCTTTGGCGGTTTGTTTGTTAAGCCTCAATAATTTTGACTCAAAAGATTTTGCCAAATACCACCCAGGTGGAGCTCTTGGTAAAAAACTTTATTTACGAGTAAGTGACTTAATAGAAAAGAACGAAAAACCACAAGTAGCTCCTACTACACCAATTAAGGATGTAATTATCGAAATTTCAGAAAAACGTTTAGGAACAGCTGCAGTGGTTGAGAATAATAAAATTGTTGGTATTATAACGGATGGTGACATTAGACGTATGTTAACAGACACTACTGATATTTCTTCAGTAATTGCTTCTGATATTATGAGTTCTAATCCTAAAACAATTGCAACTAATGTGATGGCTGTCGATACGTTGCAGATTATGGAGTCTAACAACATTTCTCAGATTTTGGTAGAAGATAATGATATGTATGTGGGTGTTGTTCATTTGCATGATCTAATTAAAGAAGGACTTTTTTAAGATATGAAAAAGCAAAAAAACGAAATGTCTTTTTTAGACCACCTAGAAGAGTTACGCTGGCACTTGGTAAGATCGACCCTCGCTATTTTTGTAGTAGCTATTGTTATATTTACTTTTCGTGAAACTGTTTATGATGATTTTTTATTAGCACATTTAGAAGGCGATTTTCCTACCTACAGATGGTTGTGCAACTTGTCACAACTTTTTGGTTTTGAATCTGATTTTTGTAATGTAGATTTAAAAAACAACATGCAATCTTTATCACCCACATCACAGTTGATGAATTTAGTGTGGACATCTTTAATCCTCGGATTGATTCTCGCCTTTCCATACATTCTTTGGGAAATATGGCGATTCATTAGCCCAGGACTACATAAAACAGAACGTAAAAAATCAAGAACTTTTATTTTTTACGCATCCATTTTGTTTTTTATCGGCGTGCTTTTTAGTTATTATATAATCGCTCCGCTATCAGTTTCGTTTTTCTACAATTTTAAAATAACAGATGTCATCGAAAATAAGTTTGATTTTACAACACACATCAACTTAATCACCAATACCTTATTAGGTGTTTCATTAATGTTCGAGTTACCTGTTGTCATATTCTTCTTAACAAAAATGGGATTGGTGACTCCTCCGTTTTTAAAGAAATACAGAAAAGTAGCCTTGGTCTTAGTACTAGTTTTATCAGCAATTATTACGCCGCCAGATATTGCGAGTCAAGTAATTGTTACAATTCCAATTATGGTATTATATGAAATCAGTATTTTTATATCGAAAAGAGTGATTAAGAAAGAACAAAAAAACAGCAGTTTAAAAGTAAAAACAAAATGATTTTAAGAGCAGATAATATTATCAAGAAATACGGAAGTAGAACTGTTGTAAAAGGAATCTCGTTACAAGTAGAACAAGGGGAAATTGTTGGTTTACTAGGCCCTAACGGGGCAGGTAAAACAACTTCGTTTTATATGATTGTTGGTATGGTACAACCCAATGCTGGCCATATTTATTTAGATGATGAAGATATTACTGAAGCAGCAATGTACAAACGAGCTCAAAAAGGAATTGGCTATTTGGCGCAAGAAGCATCGGTGTTTAGAAAGCTTTCTGTTGAAGATAATATTCTTTCAGTATTGCAATTTACTGAGCTTTCTAAAAGAGAGCAAAAAACTAAAATGGAATCTTTAATTGAGGAGTTTAGCTTGGGTCATGTTCGCAAGAACCGTGGTGATTTACTGTCTGGTGGTGAACGTAGAAGAACAGAAATTGCACGTTGTTTAGCATCAGACCCTAATTTTATTTTGTTAGACGAACCCTTTGCAGGTGTTGACCCTATTGCTGTTGAAGACATTCAATCTATTGTAGCACACTTAAAAGATAGAAATATAGGTATTCTTATTACCGATCATAATGTACAAGAAACCTTGGCTATTACTGATAAGACTTATTTGATGTTTGAGGGTGGAATACTAAAAGAAGGGACTCCCGAAGAACTCGCACAAGATGAAACCGTACGTCGTGTGTATTTAGGTAAAGACTTTGAATTAAAACGGAAGAAGTTTTAAAATAATAAGGCATGTTTTTGATGTGCTCAAAACTACATTGAATTATGGCCATTGTTGTAATACGTTTTTAATTCCAGATAGACCATCTCCAAATTTCAAGTATTAAAAGAAATATTGAAGTCACAGCAAGACCAACAGATAAAACTACTATTTTTAATTTCTCCTTTTTAAAAATCGAAATTATCGACAGAAGTAAACCTAACCCTCCGATAGCAAGATAATCCATATAAAACAGATGTTTTATTCCATATAGGGCTCTTGTTTTTCCTGTAACCATTTCATATCCAACGAATAAATCATATTGAATCCAAATAGCAACAATAATGGCTATTACACTTGTCAGAATAGAGATTTTTGATATTCGCATCTTTAATGTATTACAATTATGGATACCATTTCCGCTACTATTATTTAATTTGCCTTCCTATTCTCAACCAACGACAACAACACATATATAAGTATCACTAACGGAATTGCAATAAATTGCAACGAAACTAGCAATATTATTGAAACAATTAAAAACACATATTTAATCACATTGTTTTTAAAGCTAAAATCTTTAAACTTTAATGAGAACAATGGAATGTTGGCATTCATCAAGAAACTAAGTAGTATTGTAATTCCAATTAAAAACCATTTTGTTAGCACAATAGATTCTACTATCTCAATAGAACTGTGTTCTAAAATAAACGGTAATGAAATTACAACCAAGGTTGCGGCAGGTGTAGGCAATCCAATGAATGAAGATGTTTGTCTTTCATCAATATTAAAATTTGCTAATCTAAAGGCAGCTGCAAGAGTAAATACCAAACCAATCAAGGCAATCCATTCAAACTCATATCCAAATAAGTGAAGGTCAAATCCAGAGGAATCCTCATTAATAATAGTTTGTTCTATCAGCTTCATTAAAATAATCCCGGGTGCAACTCCACTTGTAACTACATCAGCAAGTGAGTCTAATTGTTTACCCAACTCGCTTGGCACTTTGAGTAATCGTGCAAAAAAGCCATCAAAAAAATCAAAGAAAATACCCAGTAAAACAAAAAAACCAGCTATCATCAAATGCCCTTCAACTGCATTAATTACAGCAATGAGTCCAGAAAATAAGTTTGCTAGCGTAAAAATATTAGGAATGTGCTTCTTCATTATCAAAAAATTAATTTCGATAAATATACTGCTTTTTTAAATTCTGATTTGCGATATTTGGCAATGAAACTATAAGACTACAAATCAATAACTTCAATCATAAAATTAGCTAAGTGCCAATAATCGATTCTACTTACAATCCTACTTATCCATTTACAAAAACGCATTTCAATACAGTTTTTAGAACTTTTTTTAGTCGGATAAAAATCAATTATTCCAGAGAACGCTTAGAATTGAATGATGGCGATTTTATGGATTTGGATATCGCCTCGGTAAAATCTGACACTGTCATTATTGCGCTACACGGTTTAGAAGGAAGCTCAGAATCTACCTATATATTGGCACTTTCAAAAGTTTTAAACAAAGCTACTATAGATGTGGTAGCTGTCAATTTAAGAGGTTGCAGTGGTGAGCACAATAGAGTACTCGCTTCTTATCATAGCGGAAAAACAGAAGATTTAGATGCTGTAATAAATCATATTGATAGAAAATATGATTATAAAAACATCATACTTGTTGGCTATAGTTTGGGAGGAAACATCACCTTAAAATATTTGGGAGAGCAAGGAGTAAATTTACATCCAAAAATAAATTGTGCCATTGCAGTTTCGGTTCCGTGCGATTTAACTGGCTCATCAAATGCACTGATGCAAAAAGCAAATTTGGCCTATATGCATCGCTTTTTAAAATCATTAAAAGAAAAAGCTGTACATAAAAAAGAACAATTCCCTAATAAAAACTTAGACGTTAAGAAACTTTTAGCCGCAAAGAATTTTAAAGATTTTGACAATTTATTTACAGCACCTGTAAACGGGTTTAAGGATGCACAAGATTATTGGACCCAAAACAGTAGCAAGCCTTTTTTACATGCTATTAAAATTCCGACCTTAATGGTGAGTGCCTTGGATGATACTTTTTTATCGGAAGAGTGTTTCCCCTATGATGAAGCAAAAGAGCATCAACATTTATATTTAGAAACACCAAAAACTGGTGGTCATGTTGGATTCAATTCTACTTTTTATGGAAAAAATGGGCATTGGTTAGAAAAGCGCATTTTTAATTTTTTGAGTGACAATCTCAAATAAGAAAAAATAATCTGCAATACAATTAACCAATAGCTTTCAACACACAATATCTCTAATAAAAATCTGTTAATTAATATATAAATTCGATATTTGTGCCCATCAAAAAATTTGATTTGAAAAAACTAATAATCCTCTTATTATTTATCAGCCAAATCAGTTACAGCCAAACCGTTCGTAAATACTCAAATGAATTCTTAAATATTGGAGTTGATGCTGGGGCGTTTGGTATGGGAAAAGCTGTAGTAGCTACTTCTGGTGATGTAAATTCGGGCTATTGGAATCCTGCAGGATTGGTGAATATCACAGATTATCAAGGGGCAATAATGCATGCCGAATATTTTGCTGGAATTGCAAAATACGATTATGCTGCATTTGCAATGCCTATCGACAGCGAAAGTGCAGTAGCATTGTCAATTATCCGTTTTGGTGTTGATGATATTTTAGATACTACCGAATTAATTGATAGCGAAGGAAACATAGATTACAACAGAGTCGATTTATTTTCAGCGGCTGATTATGCCTTGAATATTGGTTATGCTCGTAAGTTAATTGTACAAGAACTAAATATTGGATTCAACGCAAAAATAGTCCACAGACAAATTGGAGATTTTGCTACTTCATGGGGATTTGGATTAGATGCATCATTACAATTTAAACGCGAACAATGGCAATTTGGTTTGATGTTGAGAGATATTACAACAACTTTTAATGCCTGGAGTGTTGATGAGGAAAAATTTAAGGCAATACAAGATGCGGTGCCCGGAGAAAATGAAGCCGAACCTGAAACAGTAGAACTTACTTTACCAAAAGCTCAATTGGGTGTGGCAAGAAAATTTGAATTAGGGCGTGATTTTGGATTGTTGACAGAAATAGATTTAAACATGAGGTTCACAAAAACAAATGATATTATTGCGTCGGATTTTGTAAGTATTGACCCTGCCTTAGGAATGCAATTAGATTTTATCGACATGGTGTTTTTACGTGTTGGTATGGGGAATATCCAAAATAGATTAGAGTTTGATAATAGCGAGTCGATAACTTTTCAACCAAATTTAGGGGTTGGATTTAAATATAGAGGTATTCAAGTTGATTATGCCTTGACCAATATTGGAAGTGTCGGAAATGCTCTATATTCTAATGTGTTTTCTTTAAAAGTTGATTTTGAATATTTTAGATAAGATGAAAAGGCTGTTAATTTTATTCATATCAATTCTATCATTTACTACCCAATCACAATCTTTGCCATTATCCGAACAAGCAGAGGTAAGCCTAATTACTTGTGGTCCTGGAACAGAATTATACGCCGCATTTGGGCATACAGCTTTTAGAGTTAGAGATCCAAAAGTAGGCTTTGATAGGGTTTATAATTATGGAACTTTTGATTTTAATGACCCCAATTTTTATGCAAATTTTACCAAAGGAGATTTACGCTATTTTTTAAGCGCCTATGATTTTGGACGTTTCTTAAGAACCTATCACAAAGAAAAACGCTGGGTAACTGGGCAGGTTCTAAACTTACAGCAAACCGATGTTCAAAAAATATTTGACTACCTAGAGAACAACGCCAAAAGAGAAAATAGAGAATACTTCTATGATTACTTTTTCAACAACTGCTCTACAAAACCTTATGATGTTATTGTAGAAACTATTGGAGAGAAATTAGTTGAACCAGAAATATTTAATATCGAATCAATATCGCACAGGCAATTAACACAGCCTTATCTAAAAAACCTTTCTTGGGGTGATTTTGGTATTGACCTTGGATTAGGCTCACCAATTGACAGAAAAGCTACTCCAAAAGAATATTTGTTTTTACCCGAAAATGTACTCACCTATTTCGATGCAATGAAAATTGTTGAAAATGGCAATGAGTTACCCATTGTAAAGAGAACCGAAAATATATTATTAAAACAAGAAGCAACCTATAAGGACACTTTTTTTACACCGCTTATCACTTTCTCTGTTTTAGCATTACTAGTTATTATATTTACCTTTAAAAATATAAAACAGCAAAATAGGTCTCGATTTTTAGACTTTTTAATATTCTTTATCACGGGTTTAATTGGTATGTTTTTACTACTAACTTGGTTTGGAACCAATCATATATCGGCAAGAGACAATTACAATACCTTGTGGGCTTTTGCTCCAAATCTAGTTGTGAGTTTTTTCTTATTCAAAAAGAAACTTCCGAATTGGGTACATAAATACTGTTTAATAGCACTAATTGTTTTGCTGATTGGATTGATAGTTTGGATACTACAAATTCAAGTCTTCTCTATTGCAGTACTACCTTTAATTGTCTTACTAGCTGTGAGATATATTTATCTGTGGAAATTGGCGAAGTAAACTAGTTTTTAATCTAGTACAAAACTTTAAAATTCGACTCCATTCAATTTCAAAAAAATCAAAACAAAATCACAATTCGTAAATCATAAATCATAAATAAATTAATTCCCTCTAAAGAACAACACAGTAGTAATTGTTTTAATCACGATTCTAAAATCTAATAAAACATTACGCTCTTTGATATAATACAAATCATATCTCACCTTTAAATCGTAATCTTCAATAGTATTTGTATAAGGATGCATCACTTGTGCCCAACCCGTTAAACCAGGTTTTATGACATGTCGGATAGCATAAAACGGAATCTTAGCTTTAAGCTCATTAACAAATTCAGGGCGCTCAGGTCTTGGCCCAATCAAACTCATATCACCCATTAAAATATTAATAAACTGTGGAATTTCATCAAGACGTGTCTTTCTCAAAAAACGTCCAAATTTTGTAATGCGCATGTCATTTTTTTCTGCCCAAACAGCCCCATCTTTTTCGGCATTTGGCACCATAGAACGGAATTTAATAATGGTGAAATTTACTCCTTTTAACCCTACTCTCTTTTGATAATAAAATAGGTTCAAGATAACTTAAGAGGGTTATCTTTGATTAATTTTAGGGTGCTAATATACAAATTTTTATTTCTATAATTATAACGATATTCACATTCCTTTAAATGTAAAAAGAACTTG
>JAQRMW010000290.1 GCA_028599075.1 Urechidicola sp.
GTGTTTTAATTTTTAAAACAACTTTTAGTGATAGTGATTTTAAAATAAAATGGTATCGGGTAAAAGAAATTTATAGCGATCGATCTTTTATTGTGGCTTTAGAAAATGGCAAACGGTTTAGCTCCTCAATACAAACAGATTCTATCAATAAAAATATTGTTTTACTAAATGCTGGCGGATATATTTTAGAATCAGAATTAAAAAAAGTTATTTATCTAGATGCTATTGGTAAAAATTTTCTAAGCAGATTAACTGCGGAGTTTGATTTAGGAATCACCCTAACTAAAGCAAATAACTCTAAACAATTTACTTCTAATGCCCTCTTAGGGTATGTTGCAAATAAATGGAAAATTACAGGTTCGTTTAACACTGTTTTAAGTAGTCAGGATGAAGTTGAAGATATTAAACGAATAGAGGGAAATACAAATTTTCAATGGTTTTTACCTAAGGATTGGTTTTTATCTACATCGGCAAATTTCTTATCTAATAGCGAACAAAAACTACAATTAAGGACTACCGGTAAATTAGGTGGTGGTTATAGTTTTATAAATAATAACAGTATGAATTTTTCTACTGGTGTGGGTTTAGCATATAACAATGAAACATATACTGATGCCTTAACTGAAAGTAAAAATAGCTTAGAAGCTTACTTTGGAACACAGTTTGACAAGTATGATATTGGCGATTTAAGTTTACTTACCTCAATATTCGCTTATCCCAGTTTAACTGAAAGTGGGCGTTTTAGAGCTGATTTAAAATTTGACTTAAAATATGATTTGCCTTGGGATTTTTACATTAAAACAGGCGCTACCTATAATTACGACAATCAACCTGTAGATGGTGCTTCTAAAGGTGATTATGTTTTACAAACTTCTTTTGGATGGGAGTTAAAATAGTAATTAAAATTTCTCAAAGACTCCTAATCCAAATAAAGCAAAATCATATTTTACAGGATCTTTTGGGTCTAGTTTTCTAAGATTAATATCTAATTCTTCCAATGCTTTCCAGTCATTTTGTTTACGGGTGAGCAACCCTAGTTTACGAGCTACATTTCCAGAATGTACATCTAGCGGACATGATAACTTAGACATTGGTATTGATTTCCACAACCCAAAATCAACTCCAGATTTATCTTTACGCACCATCCATCTTAAATACATATTAATCCTTTTTGATGCACTTCCTTTCATAGGGTCAGCTACATGTTTTTGTGTTCGTTGTTGATGTGGAACCTCAAAAAACAATTTTTTAAAATGATGGATTGTTTGCTTGTTATTTGTGTCTTCTGGAAATCTTGAAAACACCGCTTCTAACCCTCCATGATTTTTGTAAATATTATTTAAGGATTTTATAAAGTGGATAAAATCAATTCCATTAAAAGTACGATGTACAAATGATTCGAATCCTTTCAGCTCTTTTTCGGTATGATGCATCACAAAATCATGAGGTGAATTTCCCATCAACTCCATCATCCTATTTGCATTTCTAATAATCATCTTACGATTACCCCAAGCAATTGTTGAAGTTAAAAAACCTGCTAATTCAATATCTTCTTTTAAAGAAAATTGATGCGGAATTTGAATAGGGTCGCTCTCAATAAATTTAGGCTGGTTGTATTCCAACACTTTTTCATCAAGGAATTCTTTGAGTTCTTGGGTGCTCATAAATTATTAAGGGGCAGGATTCGGAATAACAGCATGTACTTCATTAATCTCAGTAATAATTTCATCAGACAATTCAATATTGATACTGTTGATATTTTCCTTAAGCTGACTCATTTTAGTAGCGCCAATAATATTACTCGTAACAAAAGGTAATTGATTTACAAAAGCTAATGAAAGTTCAGGTAATGTTAATCCGTGTTTATTAGCAATCTCTAAATATTTGCGAACCGCTACAGCAGATTCATCACTGCTATATCTACTAAAATTAGGAAATAATGTAACTCTTGCTCCTTCTGGCACCCCATTTAAATACTTGCCACTTAACACGCCAAAAGCCAACGGAGAGTACACTAACAATCCTATATTTTCTTGCATACAGACTTCTGACAAGCCAGTTTCAAATGAACGATGTAACAATGAATACGAATTTTGTAGGGTAATCATTCGTGGTAAATTGTGTTCTTCTGATGCTCTTAAATATTTCATGACTCCCCAAGGGGTTTCATTTGATAATCCAACTTCTCTGATTTTTCCTTGTTTAACAAAATCATTTAAAGTTTCTAAAACAGATACAAATTGATCTTCCTGTTTTCTAAAATTTTCATGTGGAAAACTACGCAATCCAAAAAGGTTTACAGGCCGTAAGGGCCAATGTAATTGATACAAATCTAAATAGTCTGTTTTCAACCTTCTAAGGCTTCCTTCCAGAGCATCTGTAATTGCTTGTTTAGAAAAACCAGTATTTCTAACATGTTCTGTATAAGGTCCTGGTCCTGCAATTTTAGAAGCTAAAACTATCTTATCTCTATTTCCTGTTTTCTGAAACCATATGCCTAAAATTTTCTCTGTTGCTCCATAAGTTTCTGCTTTTGCAGGAACAGAATACAATTCTGCAGTATCGAAAAAGTTGATTCCTTGGTCTAAGGCATAATCCATTTGTTCGTGTGCTTCGGCTTCTGTGTTTTGTTCGCCAAATGTCATAGTGCCTAAACATATTTTACTGACTTTGATGTTGGTAAATGGGAGAGTTGTATATTTCATATTAAAATTTTGTGTTTAATTTTCAATCTCAAAAATAATCAATTGGTTTGTGAAATGAAAAACCCTCTTTTATTTTACTAAAATGAGGGTTTAATAATATTTTTAAAACTTCTAGAAGTAATAATCTTATAGGAGGTTTATTTTAAAATTGCTTCAATCCCTGGTAAAGTTTTTCCTTCTAACATTTCTAACATAGCGCCACCACCGGTTGATACATATGATACTTTATCTGCAAAGCCAAATTGTTTCACAGCCGCAACAGAATCACCACCACCTACTAAAGAGAAACATCCTTTTTTAGTTGATTCTGAAATAGAATCACCTAGCGCGATTGTTCCTCCAGCAAATGATTCCATTTCAAAAACACCTAAGGGACCATTCCATAAAATTGTTTTTGATTGCATTACTACTTCATTAAAAATTTCTCTAGATTTTGGACCAGCATCAAGTCCTTGCCAACCATCTGGTATTTCATTGATATCCAACACTTTTATGTTTGCATCATTGCTAAAATCATCTGCAGCAATAACATCAACTGGTAAGTGAATTTTAACCCCTTTTTCTTTTGCTTCTTTCAAAATATTCAAAGCCATTTCTTGTTTGTCATCTTCGCAAATAGAATTTCCGATTTTTCCACCTAAAGCTTTAACGAATGTAAAACTCATTCCTCCACCAACAATTAAATGATCAACCTTGTCTAAAATATTTTCAATTACAGTAATTTTTGATGATACTTTAGATCCTCCTAAAATAGCAGTTACTGGTTTTTCGCTATCACTTAAAACTTTTTTAATGCTCTCAATTTCTTTGGCTAGTAGTTTTCCAAAACACTTATTTCCTTCAAAAAATTGGGCAACAATTGTTGTTGATGCATGTGCTCTATGTGCAGTACCAAAAGCGTCATTTACATAAATATCGCCTAGTTTAGAAAGCTGTTGAGCAAAAGTAACATCCCCTTTTTTTTCTTCATCATAAAAACGTAAATTTTCTAATAATAAAATTTCTCCTGCTTCTAAATTAGCAACAGCTTCTTCAACTTTTTCTCCGATGCAATCGTTGATAAATTTCACTTGCACCCAAATAATTTCGCTTACTGAATCAATAATATGGCTTAAAGAAAATTCTGAAGAAACACCTTTTGGCCTTCCTAAATGCGACATTAAAATACAGCTTCCCCCGTCTTCTAAAACTTTTAAAATTGTAGGTGTAGCCGCTTCAATTCTAGTAGTGTCAGTTACATTAAATTCTGTATCTAAAGGCACGTTAAAATCTACTCTAATTAGTGCTTTTTTATTTTCAAAATCAAAATCGTTTACTGTTATCATTGTTGTGTGTTTATCAATTTAAAGGATTGCAAAGATAGTGATTCTGGGTGCTCTTTGCTAATGTGATTTTGTTATATTTGTGCAATGCGTTTCTCAGAAATTTTAGGGCAAGAACACATCAAAAATCATTTGCAACAATCAGCAAAAAATGGTCGGATTCCTCATGCGCAATTGTTTGTAGGGAAAGAAGGCTCTGGAACTTTAGCTACCGCCATAGCCTATGCACAATACTTACTTTGCAACGATAATGAAAACAGTGATGCTTGTAATATAAAGTGTGATAACCTAGCGCATCCCGATTTGCATTTTTCGTTTCCTGTAACAAATAATGATAAGATAAAATCTCCTACAAAACCGATAAGCAATCTTTTTAGCGAGGAGTGGCGGCAGTTTGTAAAAGAGCAACCCTACGGAAATTTGTTTAATTGGTTGCGATTTATAGGAGTAGAAAATAAGCAGGGAAATATTAGTGTTTCAGAAGCTGAATCTATTGTAAAGTCCCTTCAATTAAAATCATATGAGGGTGGTTTTAAGGTGATGATTATTTGGATGGTAGAAAAAATGCACACAGCTGCTGCAAATAAATTATTAAAACTGATTGAGGAGCCTCCAGAAAAAACGGTGTTTATTTTAGTTGCCGAAAATGAGGAACAAATTATTGGTACAATTCGCTCTCGATGTCAAGTATTGCATTTTCCGGTTTTAAGTGAAAATAATATTGTTACTGGCTTGACTGCAAAGGAAAATATTACTAAAAATGAAGCTCAGAAAGTTGCACATCAATGTGATGGGAATTACAATAAAGCACTTCATTTTTTAAATAATAATTCTTCTGATTTTGTATTTGAAGAATGGTTTATTACCTGGATTCGTGCTGCCTTTAAAGCTAAAGGTAATGCATCAGTAATTAATGAATTAATTGGTTGGAGTGATAGTATTTCAAAAACAGGAAGAGAAACTCAAAAGAGGTTTTTAACTTATTGCTTGCAGTTTTTTAGACAAGCAATGCTACTTAATTATAAAGCACAAGATTTAGTCTTTCTTGAAACAAAAACCGAAGGGTTTAATATAAATAAGTTTGCTCCTTTTGTACATGGCTCTAATATTATAGAAATAACTAAAGAATTAAATACTGCTATTTATCATATTGAGCGCAACGGTAATGCTAAAATTATTTTATTAGATTTATCAATTAAGCTAACTCGATTATTACACGCCAAAGAATAAATTATGAAACTACTACAAAACTATCCTGCTGAAATTTTAACCTTGCTTTTTTTGATTGTCACTTTTTTGCAATCAGGAGTTGACAAAATAACTGATTGGAAAGGTAATGTTAGTTTTATTACTGATCACTTTAAAAGCTCCCCCCTTAAAAATATGGTTCCGATGTTGGTAGGAACTATTTTAGTAATGGAAATTATTGCAAGCCTTTTGATGGGATACGGAATTTATGAATTAGTTTCTGTTGGTGATAAAACTTTTGCTTTATTGGGCGCAGAGATATCAGCTATCTCTTTAATATTTATGTTAATCGGGCAGCGATTGGCAAAAGATTATGCTGGTGCCATGACACTTGCTGTTTATTTTATCATCAATATTTTTGTGCTGATTCTTTTACAATAAAAATTATTATTCCTTTTTGTTTAAACGTAAAACTGTTTGAACTAATCGCAATTCTGAATACGAAAATTCATTCTTTAGTTTTGTTTTTAGATCACTTAAACTTTCAAACTCTGCTTTTTGTATCAGTGATTTTAGGTTTTCAAATTTCTGTTTTTGCATTATTTCTTCTGGTGATATTTCGCCCGAAATAACAAATTTTAATAAATGCCTTTCGATAGTTCCTATAACTAATTCTCGTTTTTCAGCAATTTCTTCAACGGTCATTCCGCTTTTAAAAAGGTCGAAAGTAATTTTAAAACTCGCTCCTTTTTTAGATGATGCCTTTTTTGTTTCTTTAACTTCTTCAAAGGTTTCGGAAACTTCAATAGAATTGTCTTCACAATATCCTTTGATAATTTCTATAATTTCTGCTCCATATTTTTGGACCCTCACTTTCCCCATTCCATTTATTTTTTTTAATTGAGTAAGTGTAATCGGGAATTTTTCACACATTTCATACAGTGATTTTTGAGTAAAAATTTGATAGTGATGTACATTTTCATCTAAAGCAAAATCATTTCTTAAATCTCTCAACGATTCAAACAAAATAGGGTTTTCAGTAGTAGGTTGCGCAATTTTTTTCTTTGGTAATTTTTTTTGTTTTTGCAATATTGCCTTCGCTCTTGTCTCTAAATATTTTGTAATACTAAAACCTTCTTTTAATTCATTTAAACAAAATAATTTGACCGATAATAATTCTTCTAAATTATTAACTTGTTTTATAAAATCTTTTTCAAGCTGTTTATTATCTGTAGAAAAAGTAATCAATTTTAATGTTTTGTGAATCTTTTGTTGCGTGTGATTTAAAAAATATGCTATCGCTTTTAGAATTCTCTCTTTAATGTTTTTACTCTCTAACGGGTTTTCAACAGCCTCACATAAAGTCAATAATTGATTTTTAAAACTAGTACTGACCTTCAATAAAGGAACAATTCCATTATCTTTTACGCTCTCTAAAGGACTGATTATATTACCATTATAGGGTTTTTTGTTTTGATAATACAAATCTATCAATCGTTTTACAGGGTATAAAAAAGCATGATAATTCAATAATTCTTCTATCAAATTAAGTTGATATTGTTTTTTAGAAACTGACAATGTCTTTTCATCTGGCATTTTATCTTCCACATCTTTTGTAAAGGTTTCTACCCGAACATCACTAATAATACTACTTTCTTTAATTTTTGTTTTCAACACAACCCCTTCTAGAGATTTACATCTACTCAATGCCACATAAGTTTGTCCGTGCGCAAAAGACGCCTCGGCATCAATAATTGCTTTTTCAAATGTTAAACCCTGACTTTTATGAATGGTAATTGCCCAAGCCAATCGCAATGGAATTTGCGTAAAAGAGCCTATTGTTTTTTCGTCTATTTTCTTTGTTTGCTCATCAATTTTGTATGAAATGTTTTTCCATATCTCATAATTCACTTCTACTTCTTCTCCATCATCATTACAAATTACAGTGATATTTTCATTATCAATAAAAGTAATTGTTCCAATTTTTCCATTGTAATATCTCTTTTCAGTCGAGCTATCATTTTTGATAAACATCACTTGAGCCCCTTCTTTTAATTCCAATTTTTCATAAGTTGGGTAAGAATGTTCGCTGAATTTTCCTTCAATTTTTGCGTCAAAAAAATGTGACTCAATCCTCAATTTATTTAATGCTGCTTCATTTATTTTATTAGCTCTATTGTTGTGTGTAGTAAGTGTAATATACCCCTCTTTTTTTTGAGGGACAAAATCTGGGTTGCACCTTTTATTTAAAACCTCAGCAGCTTTTTTTGATAACTTAATATTCCTAATTTCATTTAAAATTGTGATGAAATCTTCGTTTTCTTGCCTATAAATATGCTTTAATTCGATACTTACTACATTGGAATTTTGAAATGATTTACTGCTAAAAAAGAAAGAAGTATCATAATGGTATTTTAGTAATTCCCACTCGTTCGGTTTTATTACAGGTGCCAATTGTTTTAAATCTCCAATCATTAAAACTTGCACACCACCAAACACTTTTTGCCTATTTTTATATTTACGCAATACTTGATCGATACCGTCTAATAAATCGGCACGTACCATACTAATTTCATCAATAATTAATAAGTCCAAAGATTTAATGATATCAATTTTTGCTTTGCTAAATTTTCTTTGAAATTGGTTGGAGTTATTTTGAGGAGCATTTGGCACAATTGGTCCAAAAGGCATCTGAAAAAAAGAATGAATTGTAACTCCTTTTGCATTGATTGCCGCAACACCTGTTGGTGCAACAACCACCAATCGCTTTAATGAGCTATTTTTAATCTGGTGCAAGAAAGTAGTTTTACCCGTTCCTGCTTTTCCGGTTAGAAAAATGTTTCTATCCGTATTTTCGACAAAATTTAAAGCGAGATCTAATTCTAAATTCTTTTGCATAAAATAATTTTTACACAAAGATAATTAATAGAATTATTGAAACTGATTATTGAGCTTATCTACTCTATAAATTATACTTATAGATTTTTACCTTCTAAATAAATATAATTTATTCTTATTAAGTAATAAAGAATGTGTTTGTAAGTGATAAAATAATTTTTAATAGTACGATGTAGTTAAACAACTTACAAGACCTCTAGGCTGCTTAAATTGAGCTTTACTCGTTTTTAAGTACATAAATTAGAGAAGAATACTCTGAACTTCGCATTGCACTTAAATTTGATTTTAATCCGATAAAAAAAGCTTTTAGAGGGTTTGATTTTCCACTCATATATTTTTCACTTAAAAGGGAAACGTAAAAAGAATCAAATAACATCGGCTTTGTTTTTACAACTTTCATCTGTTCCTTCTTAAAAAGTAATTCTATTGATTTTTGAGAAAAGTGCCAAAGATGTCTTGGCACGTCATATGCTGCCCAAAACTTACCATAATAATTAGCATCAAAACTTTTGTGATTGGGCACCGCCACAAATAAAGTTCCATTTGGATTTAATAATTGTTTTAAATTAGAAATATACTCCTCTAAGTTTGGAACATGTTCTAACACATGCCACATTGAAATTATATCAAATTTCTGAGAATTTATTTCTGAAATATCTTGATAGATATCAATTTCTAATTTTGATTTTGAAATTGAATTTGGCTTTTCTTTAGGTTCAATTCCGCAAACATTAAATCCTTTCTTTTTACTGGCAACTAAAAAATCACCTGTACCACATCCAATATCTAAAATTGATTTTTGCGAATCAATATCTAAAAAACTTGTAACTAACTTTATCTTTTTTGAAATAGTATAGGTTTTTACAAGTTGATAAATTCTATCAAAAAGGGATTTCTTAGAATCAGTGTGAGAAATGTATTCTTCGCTTTCATAATACTTTTCTAATTTGTCTGGTAAAGGTTGTGGTGAAGTAATTAACATCTCTAAATTCTGATCTAAAACCAAATCAAACTCTTCATTTGAAACGGTAAAGTCTTTACATGTAAGTATTGTTTTTAGATTGTTGTTTACCACTATTTAGATTGTTGTTTTAATTGATTAGAAAAGAAAATAATTTATGTTCCACGTGAAACTTAACGACCCATATACACTAATAAAACAGAAACATCGCTAGGTGAAACTCCACTTATTCTACTAGCTTGCGCTATAGTTGTAGGTCGTATTTTATTTAGTTTTTGCTTTGCCTCTATAGATACTGATTTCAATTTATCGTAGTCAAAACTATCAGGTATTCTAACGTTCTCTAATCGATTTAGTTTATCTGCATTATTCTTTTCCTTTGCAATATATCCTGCATACTTAACATGGATTTCAGCTTGTTCTTCTATTTCTAAATCTATACTATTTTCTTTAATAAAATCTACAAGCTTCTGTAAAACTTTTAAATCTGAAAAAGAAATTTGCGGTCTAGAAGCAATTCTAATTATCTTCATTGGCTGAGAGATAACTGCTGTATTTTTTTCCATTAATACATCGTTAATTTCTTCAGGCCGTAAGCTGGTTTCGTTTAAAAATTGAACAAACAAATCTGTTTTCTCCTGCTTCTCAATTACGCGATTCATTCTTTCTTGACTAGCTAATCCTAATTCATATCCTTTTTTTGTTAACCTTAAATCTGCATTATCTTGCCTTAATAAGGTTCTATATTCTGCACGAGAAGTAAACATACGATAAGGTTCTTCTGTTCCTTTTGTGATTAAATCATCAATTAAAACACCTATATAAGCCTCATCTCTTTTTAAAATAAAAGGTTCTTTAACTTGAATATTTAATGCAGCATTTATACCTGCCATTAAGCCTTGTGCTCCAGCTTCTTCATATCCTGTTGTTCCATTTATTTGACCAGCAAAATATAGGTTATGAATTAACTTCGTTTCTAAAGTGTGCTTTAATTGGGTTGGCGGAAAATAATCGTATTCAATTGCATATCCGTATCGTAAGAATTTGACATTTTCAAAACCTGCAACTTTTCTTAAGGCTAAATCTTGAATGTCATCTGGCAGTGAAGTAGAAAATCCATTCACATAAATTTCATTTGTTTTCCAGCCTTCTGGTTCTACAAAAATTTGATGCCTTTCTTTACTAGCAAAACGATCAATTTTATCTTCAATAGATGGACAATATCTAGGACCAGTACTTTGAATTCTACCACTAAACAT
Source organism: Urechidicola sp. (assembly GCA_028599075.1). Classification (GTDB taxonomy): domain Bacteria; phylum Bacteroidota; class Bacteroidia; order Flavobacteriales; family Flavobacteriaceae; genus Urechidicola. The sequence goes on from JAQRMW010000290.1 coordinate 10,334, forward strand.
TGGCGACCTATCAAAACCTTCTCGTAATAAGTCATGAACTTCTAAAGAAGTATAGGTCATAAAACAAGAACGCTGTTCTTTTAATGGCTTAATCTCCTTAAAATAAGAAAACTTAACCGGATTTTCATCCCCTGGTTGTTCAATCATTTTAGAAAAATCTAAAGAACGAGCATCTACTCTTGGTGGAGTGCCTGTTTTCATTCTTCCTGATTCTAACCCCTTAGCAACTAAATCTTCTGTAATTCCAGTAGAAGCACTTTCACCAGCTCTACCTCCACCAAAAGTCTTTTCACCAATATGGATCAAGCCATTTAAAAAAGTACCGGCTGTTACAATTACTGTTTTAGATTTTATCTCGATCCCTAAAGCTGTTTTTACTCCAATAATTTTATTTTCATCAAACAACAAACCATTTACAGCATCTTGAAACATATCTAGGTTGTCAATAGACTCTAATTGGTTTCTCCACTCCTCAGCAAATCGCATTCTATCACTTTGTGCTCTTGGACTCCACATTGCAGGTCCTTTTGACTTGTTCAACATTTTGAATTGTATTGCTGTCTTATCAGTAACAATTCCACTATAGCCGCCTAAGGCATCAATCTCCCTAACAATTTGCCCTTTAGCAATTCCACCCATAGCAGGGTTGCAACTCATCTGGGCAATATTTTGCAAACTCATTGTAATTAATAATGTGTGTGCTCCAAGGTTTGCAGCGGCTGCGGCTGCCTCACTTCCGGCATGTCCTCCACCGACTACAATTACATCGTATGTTGTTGTGTAAATACTCATAATGTTCCACGTGAAACGCGGTTTTAAAATTTTCGCAAAGATAAGTAATAATCTTCTTTGCTTCGCATTAAAGATTTATCATCATCAGTCTTGTCTTTGTATCCACAATAATGCAAAACTCCATGAATCATAACTCGATTTAATTCATTTTGAAAAGAGGTGTTAAAAGTCTTTGAATTTTCTGTTACCCTATCTATTGATATAAAAATATCACCTGAAATTAGTTTGCCTATTGTGTAATCAAAACTAATAATATCAGTATAAGTATCATGATTCAAAAATTCAATGTTCTTTACTAGCAATTGTTCATCAGAGCAGAAAATATAATTCACTTCTCCTAACTTAAATTGCTCTTTTTCAATTGTTTGAGCAATCCATTCTAGTAAACATTCCTTATTTTCTAGCTTAAATTCTATTTCGTTATTGAATGCTATCATTTGCCTTAAAATATTCTTGTACCTTCTTTTTATATCGAGGCTGTAAAGGTAAGGATTGTCTGTTTAGAATTTCATTCTGATTAAACCATAATTTTTCTCCATCAATCTCGTTGATTGTTCTATTCTTAAACTGTATTTTATTTGAATCTGATTTTCGTTTAGAATCAATTCCTTGATCATGAGCAGCTTCTTGAAGTTTTAATAACTGGTGTTTAATTTGCATCATTTTTTGAAGCGTTTCATTTGTAAACCCTTTTTCTAAAATATCCTGCTCTAATTGCTCCATCTGTTTTAAAGCTTCTTTACCAGCACCGTTACCTACACCCTTTTTATCTTTTAAGGCCTCCTCTAACAATTTTCTAAGCTGTGCTTGCTGCTTATATATTTCATATAACTCTCCACTCATTTGTTCTCCTTGACCTTCACCAGATTGTTGCCCATTTTCTCCATCTCCTTCTTTTCCCTTAGACCCATTTTCACCATCCTTGTCTCCTGGTTTCATTCCTTTTTTTATTCCATCTTCCATTTTACCAATGGCATCTTCTTGCCTCTGAATAATATCTGGTAAACCAAACGAATCACCTAGACCCTGACCCATAGATGGATTTGCATTTTGCATACTGTTTAAAATATTACTTAATAAATAAGTAATATTATTTGCTGCAGTCATCACAAATTGTTGATCAGAAATTCCAACGTCAAACTGATTTTCTGCAAAATGATTTAGCGCCTCATATAAATGATAATGAGCATCAGATAAATCTTTAAATATCTTAGTTCCTAATTTTGGCTGGCGCATAGACAGGGTGTATAAACTATCATCAATGTGCTCAAAATATTCTTTTAAAACATGCTGCTGCTTTAATTTGTTTGAAAAATCTGGATGCGCATTATCAATCTCTGAAAAATCATTCATTAAATCTTCTTGCTGAAAAGAGAACGCTAATAAGTTTTCTAAAATAACACGTAACATCCCAATGTCTTCATCCATACTTTCTCCCTGCATTGACTGAAGTGATTGCTGCATTTTCTGACTCATCTGTTTCATCTTTTGAGCTGCTGATTTTTGTTTTTTACTTGCTGATTTTTTGTTTTCTGAAGGTGATTTTTCAGAATTACTATTCTCTTCTTTATTAGATTCAGATTCTTCTAACTTATCAGTAGCCTCATTTTGATCTTTATCAATTGCTTTTTCTTCCTTATCTGTTTTGGGTAAATCCATAGGTTTTTGCAAGCCATTATTTTCTTTATCTAAATCATCTAAATCATTTTTTATACCTTCAAATTCTTTGTTTAATTCTTTTTGCTTCTCTAATGAATTCTCTTTTTCATCGGCTAGTTTATCTTGCTTTTTAGATAAACCCTCTAACTTTTCTTTAATCTGATTAGCTTTCTGTTCAACATAAAATCGTTTTGTCAATTCTAAAATACGTTCTAAATTTCTCTCATTTTGACGATTGTTTTCTGTAAGTTTCTTTAGCTTCTCTGTTAACTCTTCCTTATTTAATTTCTCAGCTAACTTTTTGAGCTCCTCTCTAAGTTGCTCTTGCTTTGCTAATTCTTTAGCCTCTTCTAATCGTTTTTGAATATCCTCCTTTTTATTTTCTAATTCTTTATCTTGGTTTTCAGGTTGTTCTTCTAGATTCTGATTAATTTCTTCTGTTTGTCGTTGCATCATATTTTCATATTGCTCTTGACGTTGCAAAAAAATTTCTAATTTCTTTTGATCATTCCAGTTCATCTCTGATTTATTCTGAAGCGATTCTTCCATTTTTTTTAAATCATCCTTAACTTCTTTACTTTTATCTATTGATTTTTCTAAATCAGAAATTGATTCTTTTTGATCTTCTAAAATTTGTTCTTTTAATTCTGATTCTGTTTTTTTATAATAGGAAAAAGTAGCGCTCTTTGATGATTTATTATCATTCACAGCATCATTATCAAAAACTTCAAAATACAGTTCGTAATCAACTCCATCCAATAATTCAACTCCATCTGGGAAAACATAATAGAATTCTTCAAAACTAGATTTTTGAATTGGTATTATATATTCATTCTGTGCCTTAGAATTATTTTTATCATAATAAACCATTCTTAATTTTTGTAATCCATAATCATCAGAAAGTTGACCAACAAACTGAACGGGGCCAATAGTGATAGAATCAATATCTGACCTAATGTCAATTTTTGGATACCCATCTGCAACCACATCGACTGTAAAACTTAAAGCTTCATAATTTTGTAGTTGACTATTTGATGTTGTAATTTCATAATTTAACTTTCTAAATATGCTCTTTTCGAACTCAAAATCATTGTTCGATTTTAATTTAAATAACATAGAATCCTTAGAATTAAAAGAAATAACATCAGTATTTCTACCTTTCAATTTCCAAGTAATTTTTGTTCCTTGAGGTACAATAGCATTCCCAGTATTCTTCACCAACTCATCCTTCTTATGTGTATAAGACGGATAGTCAAGCTCCATTATAAAATCTGTAATTACAGGGGTTGGAATAACATTAATATGATATTCTTTGGATTTGATTCCGTTTGACTCAACATAAAAAGAAATCGGTTTTTGAATAGAAGAAAATAAATATTCAAACTTCCCTTGCGCTTTGTTCTGGGTAAAATAATTCTGATCTTTAAAATGAATCATTACATCTTCTGGTATAGTCTTTCCTTCCGTTTTAATTACAATAGTAATTGGTTTGCCTTCAATTACATCGAGGTTATCATTTTGAATGATAAATGTAAATGGCGCTGGTGGTTCATAATAAGTTTGGTGATGTACGACACGCTCATAGCTATCAAAAAACAACTTATTATTTCCAGAAATGACTGTGAACAACCAAATAAAAATTGGGATGGATAAATACTTTAAATACTTACTGTTTTTCGTAAAATCAATTGCCCTTTTAAACGGAATCGGTTCTAAGCTTCTTGACTTTTGTTCAATACTCGCCAACAATAAATCTGATTGATTTATGTCTTGTTGTAGCTGTAAAACATTCAGTAATTTATCATCTACTTCTTTAAAATGTGTTCCTATTATTTCAGCGGCTACTTCAAGAGAAATTCCTTTTTTTAATCCTATTATTTTAGATATAGGAATTAAAATATATTTTACTAAAAATGAAAGTTCTACGAAAATAAACAGCCAAAATAAAATGGTTCTAAAAAGTGGTTGCAACCAAAAAATAGACTCTATAAATAAAGTAAAAATAAAATATAGCAAGCCAAAAGCAGAAAATAAAATCAACCCCTTTATCAGTTCGTTTTTATAATACTTTTTAACGAATGCCTGTAATTTGGATTGTATGTTTTGGAAATTGCTCAACCTAACTATAATAATTATTAAAACTATTAACTCGCAACCTGTCTCTATTCCTTAATATTTGAGAAACTGCTAGAGGAACACCTAAAAGACCGAATAAAAGCCCTGTTTTAAAATGAAAAAAAGCTTCTTTTGGAATATTATAATACATCCAAATACCTAGAATTGGAGTTCCAATTAAGAAAATTAACGGTCCTGAAAGTCTTAGTATTTTTGAAGGTTTAGTGTAAATTTTATTTACTAAATAGTCTTGTTTCTGATAGCAATGATTACAATCTAGGGAAATATTTTCTCCTTTTTGCATCTCTAACTCAACTCTAGTACTACAATCATTCCTAAAGTTAATCTCATTATTACAATTTTTACATTTAGTAAATAATCTCATCTTTTATAAAAAATTAATAAACAATAAAAATACACTTTTTACAATCTAATAGTATCTTTGCACTTTATTTTAACAAAAAAATTAACCCATGTCTAACGTACGTGTTCGCTTTGCTCCTAGTCCAACTGGCCCTTTACATATTGGTGGTGTAAGAACTGCTCTTTTTAATTATTTATTTGCAAAAAAACACAACGGAACTTTTGTGCTTCGTATTGAAGATACCGATCAAAACAGGTATGTTGTAAATGCAGAACAATACGTTATAGATGCATTGAATTGGTGTGGAATATCACCAGATGAAACTATTGGTAAAAATGAAAAGTTTGGTCCATATCGTCAGTCGGAACGAAAAGAAATCTACAAAAAATATGCGCAAGAATTAATTGATTCTGGTAACGCATATTATGCTTTTGATTCTGCTGAGGATTTAGACAGAGAACGTAAAGGTCACGAAGAAAAAGGAAAAACATTTATCTACAATTGGCACAACAGAGAAAAAGGAAGGTTGATAAACTCTCTCATTTTGTCTGCTGATGAAGTAAAAAAGAGAATTGAAAATGGTGATAAGTATGTCGTTCGATTTAAATCTCCAGAAGGTGAAACTTTAGAAATGAATGATATTATTCGTGGCAAAATCAATATTGATACTAATGTATTGGATGATAAAATTTTATTTAAATCTGATGGAATGCCAACCTATCATTTAGCAAACATAGTAGATGATCATTTAATGGAAATATCGCACGTTATTCGTGGTGAAGAATGGTTACCATCTATGGCGTTACACGTTTTATTATATCGTGCCTTTGGATGGAGCGCTCCAGAATTTGCACATTTACCTTTGATTTTAAAACCAACAGGAAAAGGAAAATTAAGCAAGCGAGATGGTGATAAACTAGGATTTCCAGTATTTCCGTTAGCGTATACTAACGAACAAAAGGATGAAGTTTCTCGTGGTTTTAAAGAAGATGGTTATTTCTCTGAAGCTGTTATTAATTTCTTGGCATTCCTAGGATGGAATCCAGGAACAGAACAAGAATTATTTTCTTTAGATGAGCTTATTAGCTCTTTTGACTTAAGTCGTGTAAACAAAGCTGGAGCAAGATTTGATCCAGATAAAACAAAGTGGTTTAATCAACAGTATTTACAATCAAAATCTGATGAAGAATTAGCAGAGTTGTTTGCAAAGGAATTAAATGTCATTCTGAACGATAGTGAAGAATCTCAACCTATGAGATCTTTCGACTTCGCTCAATATGACAAAAAGTACATCACTAAAGTAGTTTCTCTAATTAAAGAGCGCGCTACGTTTGTATCTGATTTTTGGAACTTAAGCAAGTTCTTTTTTGTAGCTCCAACAGAGTATGATACAAAGGCTTCAAAAAAACAATGGAAAGAAGCTACTCCCCAGATTATGAAAGATTTAATTGATGTGTTAAAATTAATAGAAAATTTTGAATCTCAAAATATTGAAACTATTGTAAAAGGATGGTTGACTAAAAATGAATTAGGGTTTGGTAAAGTGATGCCTCCTTTTAGATTAGCATTGGTAGGTGCTATGAGTGGTCCTCATCTTTTTGATATAGCCGATATGATTGGTAAAGAAGAAACGATTATGAGAATTGAAACTGCTGTAAAAAAATTAAGCTAAAAGATTCATTAGTGTCCGATAAACATTTTTAAAAGAGGGATTTCCATGGTTGGATTTCCCTCTTTTTTATATATCTTAATTTTCACAACAAAAACAGATATATGAACAAAAGTACACACTTTAGC
>JAQRMW010000291.1 GCA_028599075.1 Urechidicola sp.
AGAGACTCCCTTCGACTTCGCTCAGGATAAACTTCTCGTCTCCTTAATTAAAATAATTTTTGTAAATAAAAAGCCCCTCGAAAATCGAAGAGCTTTTAACTAAGTACAGGCGGAGAGACTCGAACTCTCACACCTTGCGGCACTAGATCCTAAGTCTAGCGTGTCTACCAATTCCACCACGCCTGCATTTATATTTCTTTGCGTGTCTACCATCCCGATAACTATCGGGACCATCAGGCCTGCAAAGTGGGTGCAAATATACACAATACTTACAATTTGCAAAGTAGTTCTTTTAGATTTTTCGTATTTTTGAAACACTAAAAAATATATCCATGAAAGACATAAAACCATATATTGATCAACACAAAGACAGATTTATTAATGAACTTGTTGAACTCTTAAAAATACCATCAATTAGCGCAGATGCTGCTTATAAAAATGATGTTTTAAAAACTGCTGATGCCGTAAAAACTGCGCTAGAAAAAGCAGGGTGTGACAATGTAGAAATATGCGAAACTCCTGGGTACCCAATTGTATATGGAGAAAAAATAATTGACAAAAACTTGCCAACTGTTTTAGTGTATGGGCATTACGATGTACAACCAGCTGACCCAATTGAGTTATGGGATTCTCCTCCATTCGAACCTGTTATCAAAAAGACCGATAAACATCCTGACGGTGCAATTTTTGCCAGAGGTGCTTGTGACGATAAAGGGCAAATGTACATGCATGTGAAAGCAATGGAGTTTATGACTGAAACTAATCAATTGCCTTGTAATGTCAAATTTATGATTGAAGGCGAAGAAGAAGTCGGCTCAGAAAGTTTGAGCTGGTACGTAAAAAGAAATCAAGATAAATTAGCTAATGATGTGATTTTGATTTCTGATACAGGCATGATTAGCAATACCCAACCATCTATTACAACTGGCTTACGTGGTTTGAGTTATGTAGAGGTTGAAGTAACAGGGCCTAACAGAGATTTACATTCTGGATTGTACGGTGGTGCAGTAGCAAATCCTATTAATATTTTAACAAAGATGATTGCTTCTCTACACGACGAAAATAATCATATAACCATTCCAGGTTTTTATGACAAAGTAGAAGAATTATCTTTGGATGAAAGAGCTGAAATGGCAAAAGCACCTTTCTCATTAGATGCGTATAAAAGTGCCTTAGATATCGATGAAGTTTATGGTGAAGACGGATACACCACCAACGAACGAAACTCAATAAGACCAACTTTAGATGTAAACGGAATTTGGGGTGGATATACTGGCGAAGGTGCAAAAACGGTTATTGCTTCTAAAGCATATGCTAAAATTTCGATGCGATTAGTACCAAATCAAGACTGGGTTGAAATAACTGAATTGTTTACAAAACATTTTGAGAGTATTGCTCCGAAAGCTGTAACTATAAAAGTAACGCCACACCATGGAGGGCAAGGGTATGTGACTCCGACAGATAATATTGGCTATAAAGCTGCCAATAAAGCATACACTGAAACTTTTGGCGTACAAGCAATTCCTCAGCGAAGTGGTGGTTCTATACCTATTGTTGCTTTATTTGAAGATGAATTAAAAAGTAAAACTATTTTGATGGGGTTTGGGTTAGACAGCGATGCTATTCACTCTCCTAATGAACACTATGGAATTTTTAATTATTTAAAAGGGATTGAAACGATTCCGTTGTTTTACAAATATTTTGCAGAGATGACAATGTAGGTTATCACATCATGTCTTTCCCGCGATCCCGATAGCTATCGGGACGGGAATCCACATAAAATCTATAATGTAGCTTGTAGCCTAAACAGAAGTTACGGCTTCAAAATTTTATAAATTAATTTCAAAAAAATCATGTACATGAAAAACCTAATTAAAGTTACAACTATTTTTATTTTATTGCTGTCTGTTAGTTGCAGTAATCCAAAAAAGGAACAACCTATTAAAACAACAAGTAGTAATGCTGAAGCTCTTACTCATGGGTTTATCCTTTTAGAAAACAATTGTTTTTCATGTCATAATGTAGATCCAAAAGCAAAAAACAAGGTTGCTCCTGATATGAAATCTGTTAAGGGAGCTTATTTAAAAAAAAATGAATCTCTTGAGGAATTTACAAGAACTATGACAAGTCATGTTCAAAATCCATCAGAAGAGAATTCAAAAATGCCTGAGGCAATTGAACAATTTGGACTGATGCCAAAAATGCTTTTTACAGATTCACAACTAAAAGATGTTGCTACTTATTTATTTGAAACTAATATTGAAGCTGAGAATTGGTATGAGAATCAGTATCCAAATGAACAAAAAAAGCATTTAACAAAAGCTAATAAAAACATAAGTCCTAAAGAAAAAGGGTTGGAATATGCTTTAAAGACAAAATCTATTTTAGGAAGGAATTTGTTAGGCGCCATTAAAACAAAAGGAACTATCGGA
>JAQRMW010000003.1 GCA_028599075.1 Urechidicola sp.
TTAAGAATGGTGCTATTAATTTATTTTTTTTCATTTGGTTGTTTTATCAAGATCTACAAAGTAACGAAATTGAACGGAATTTTCTGTCGAAGAACGGATTTTTTTCAAATGTGCCCTAACGTGTTTGTATATGGAAAGTTGCGTGTTTGAGTGCGAGGATTTTCCGAAGGAAAATCAGACGTAGCAAACGTGCAACGACCTTTGTTTTAGCATAACACCAGCAATTTTTTATATACTGTGTTGGCAATAGTTATTTAATCGATTTCAATTTCAATAAGTTCTAATCCTTTTACTTTATATAATTTACTATTATCTGTAACAGTATTTCCACTCGATTCAGATTTAATCCATTTATTTATTTTGTCAATTTGTCTAATGCGTAAATAATCCCATTCTTTTTTATGTTCAAACTGGTTTGATTTAGGATTAAAAAGATAATATTCTTTCCAACAAATTTTCCCGCAATTAAGAGGTATGGTAAAATCAATATAACCATCGAAGTTGTAATCATAAAACATTAAATTTATTTCGCCAAGAGCAATCTTATCCTCAATTTCATATAGTTCGTTAAGAGTTTTACCATCCTTTGATATAGTCATTGATTTTATTCCTCCATAATAACCTATGTTTTCTGAATGACTCAATTTCTCGTCCCAATAGATGCTAAACGTATAGTTTTCAATTGTAAATTTCATCGTTTTTTCAATAGAAAACGAACTAATGTTTTCATTATCAAATGGCTCTAAATTGAAACTACTTTCAATTTTATCACCATTCATATAAGTTGTTTCACCTATGGTCATACCATTTTTACCATAAATAGTATGTACACCATGTTCTTTACCGTCTTTATAATTCCCTTTATACTTTACTTGTCCATTCTCATACCATCTATTTCCCATACCAACAACTTTATTATCTTTAAAGTTTGCCTCAAAAGACATTTGACCATTTTTATGCCACCATCTATAATATCCGTTTTTTAAGCCATCTTTATAATTTGTTTCTGACATAAGTGTATCATTACTATAAAGTTTAACTTTTCCTGTAATTAATGACATATCTTCTTTCAAGTACGCCAATTTTTTAACAATAGTTACTTCACTATCATCATAAGTTTTCTCACAACTTAATAATAAGAAAGTTATGCTAACCAATATATACTTTGTGTAATTCATTTTTTACAGTTTATTCTTGAATTTAGATTTTGTGATTTTCTAAAATGTTTGTTAGTCATAATTATTGCCAACGACCCGGCTAAGAAATCGTAGGGGAGTTTGAAACGCTACCCTTTCAGTTTAGTACTTAGCCAAGCCAAATATTTTTATAATTATTTTCTTTTTTCGTTATCAAAATTTTGGTTTGGCGGTTTTGAATCAAAGCTCTGAACTTTCAATTTACCACCAAACCCCCTATGTTTTTTAGCCATTGTTACCCACCGTTTGGTTTTCTTTCGGTTCTGTTTATAGCGTTGGCAAAGGGATACTCTTTGACAAGTTTTGGTTCGTGTAGTTGGCTTTTTGAGCGACTTGGCAATGTGTATGACTTTCTTGCGTGGATTTATTATTTACGAGTTCAGCTAATGATTTTCCTATATGCCACATCAATACAGGAGGAACTGCATTTCCAATAGCTCGGTATTGTCTGTTTTCTGATACTGAATCCAATTTGAAAGATGTTGGAAACGACTGAATATTTGCAGCCTCACGTGGCGTAAATCTCCTATACCTACCGTCAACCATTAATACAGGGTCTGTGCTGTTAAGGCTTACCTTTGATAAGTGAGAGCTTATAGTATTACAAGGCTCGTCTAAATTTTGAGCACGACCTTTATTCATTTTTTCTTTAACCCTTAACATTCCTTCAACTGCTTTTTGGCTAAAAAACCATTTTTCATTCTTGTCGGCATTTGCATCAATCACTGTGTTTAGCTTAACTCTCGAACCGTTTAATGTGGTTTCTGAGGGGAAATTGAAATACGCGAAATCTTGGTAATTCCTAAACCCGACAATAAAGACTCTTTGCCTTTTTTGGGGAATTCCAAATTCTGACGAGTTAAATAATTTGTATTTAATATGATACCCTGCTTTTTCAAATTCTTTAATAATCATTGGGAAAGCTTTCTTCTTATTAGCAGATAGTAAACCTTTAACATTTTCGGCAATAAAGAATCTTGGTTTATTAACTTTCAATGCTTTTACCATTTCAAAAAACAATTTACCTCTATCATCTTTATAACCTAGTCTAGGAGGGTTTTGTGCACTAATAGAAAAAGATTGACAAGGGAAGCCCCCTAGCAATATGTCATAATTGGGAATTTTATTTAATTCTATTTCACGCACATCTTTTGTTTCACATTTATGATTGAAATTATCATTATATATTTTGGTTGCATATGCATCATTATCAACTGCGTAAGCAACTTCATATGGTAGGTTATGATATTTTTTATTTAAGTATTCAAATCCTCCCTGAATTCCTAAATCCATTCCTCCACATCCGCAAAAAAAGGAAGCAACCTTTAATTTTGTATTTCTATTAATTTCTGCCATTGTCCAGATTTTTTTGAAAATTCAACTACTAAGTTTTTATCAATTTTTAAATGACCTTTATTGTACTCGCTGACTGGGTCATTTATTACGAATATGTTTTTACTATTTTCATTAACCACTAAATAATAGATGAAATAATTTTTGCCAACCGTTTCAGCAGTATCCCATTCGTTAGGAGTTAATTTGAAGCGGTTATTCATTAGAGCCTTTTTCGATTTTGTGGTTTTTACTTCTATGTATCTCTTTTTAGACTCGATTTCTATACTTTGGATATCATAACCAACTCCAAGTGGTGTTGGTATTTTGTTAATTAAATGCTGACGTTTGGATTTTTCTTTTGTTCTTAGATATTCGTGAGCAAGTATCAGGCTTTCTCCATAGTCTCCAATTATTTTTGTTGGAACTTTTTTATCCCCTTTAAGTCGTGTATAGTATTCTTGAATTAATTTGGATATATTTTCCTCTTCTTGTTTATTAAGTTGAGGAGAAAAGGCTTCTATTTCATCAAAGCTATTTACAAAATCAAACCAATTAGTTTCAATTTTAGTTATGTCTGAAGTTTCAATGGTAGGTTTATCATAAAAACCATCATATTCACTAAACCAAGAAGAGTTTTTTAGATGAAAATTAATTGCAGTTAAAGCCTCTTTGTTAAGATAGTAATAGTAACCTGTCCCTTTGTGATTTAGTAAATTTGCAAGAACCATATAGTCAAGAATATCTCCTGCATATCTATTTACATCACCTTTAGAAGGGAAATTACCACTTGTAGATTTTAGTTGATCGTACTTATGGTCATATTTTAGTTTATCCTTACGATTTTTAATAATAATTTTTGCTACGTCATTAGGACTTCTCCCATCTCGTGTTACTCGCAAATCATAATATGCACATTGAGTCAGTTCTTCAGCAGTAATACTGAAAGGTTTGCCAGTTAATTTTTCAGCTTCAATTAATAAGGACAATATAAAAGAACAAGGTTTAAACTTAACTCCGTGCTTAATTTGATTAACTACATTTTGGGATTTAATATGACCTCCAGGATATTGGAATGAATATAGGAAGTAATTAAAAAATTCATCTAGATATTGATTATCAGCTAATCTGATAGCCATTTTTCCAGAAAAAGATGTGGTATCAGATTCTTGTATAAATGCAAATAATGCTGATATTTCAGTTCTCCAATTATCAATTGTTTTTTGAGTCGATGTTGAGTTTTTCTTGAATTTAAAAAGTACATCATTAAGAATTTTTTTAAAATCTTTTTTTGGTAGAGCTTCCATTTCTGAAATGCTTGTAGCTACATATAAAAGAACTTCTTCAACGTCATTTTTAAACCGTGGTCGAACGTGATGCAGTCTGAAAAAATATTTATCTGGTATTTTATACATTTTCTATAAGTTGATTAAGAATTGATATAGCCAATTTTTTTGCTAAAATTGGAGGGACAGCATTTCCAACTTGTTTGTATTGACTTGTTTTACTACCCATAAAAATAAAGTCGTCTTCAAAAGATTGGATTCTAGCACTTTCACGTACTGTAGGTACTCTATTGAATTTATAGTGAAAATGATGCCTATGTCCTGTGTCTATAGTGAAGCTTGGTTTTGCACTATTTAGTCTTGTCCAAGCAATATTTACACGTCTAGTATTTCTTAATTCTTCAGGTAAGCTTTTATAATTTCCTCCGTCAGGAACTAAAGAAATTATTTCAACAGTTTTTTCACTGTGATTTGTTATTTCGTGATTAAATATAGCTTTAGAACCGTTTCTGATTTGTTTTTGGTAATTAGAGCGAGGAGTGAATGGATAATCAGTACCATCTTCTAAGCTTTGTTCTGTTAAATCAGAAATTGCATCTAAAGATGTGATATGTTCAATAGTATCTGTTTTAGGGAATTCAAAATGGTGTCCATTTTTAAACCCAATAAAAAATGCTCTATTGCGATTTTGAGGAACACCATAATTTGAAGCAAGAAGTTTGTCAGTACTAACTGTATAACCTATTTTTTCAAAATCCTTTATGATTTTTTCTTTTACTAAACCTTTACCCATAGATAGTATGTTTGGGACATTTTCCATTAGAAAAACTTTAGGCTTATAATAGTCTACAAATTTGACAAAAGATTTATAGAGTTCATTCCTTTCGTCTTCAATAATTCTTTTTCCAGCAATTGAAAATCCTTGGCAAGGAGGTCCTCCAATTATTATATCAGCTTTTGTTATCCCTGTTTTAGTGGATAACGTTTCAACTGATTCGTTGTAAAGGTCAGCAACAATTCCAGTTGAATTTTTGTGATTATGATTAAACGTTTTTATCGCATCTTTCCAGTGGTCTATTCCAAGGACTATTTTATATCCAGCATCAATGAAGCCTTGTGATAAGCCACCACAACCGCAAAAGAGGTCTATTACAGTTTGTTTTTTCATTTATCTTTAAATTTTAACAGACCTTGTTTAACATTCTTGTTTTTCAAGTATTGTATTTTTTCTTCTGCTACTTTTAGTATTTCATTAGGATTTTCTTCTTCCATAAGCTGATAAGCGACTTTATCGCTAAAAAGAATTAGACTTAATTCTTTTTCTTTTTCATTGAATAATTCCGCAAGTAGAGGTAACATTTCTTTGTTTGCCGTTCTTTCTCCTCTTTCTATTTTACTCAATGTTGAGGGGTCAAGGTCTAAGACAGAAGCCACTTTTCTAAGTGGTAGTTTGTGTTCCTCTCTTAGTCTTTTAATATGCTCTCCAAATGATTCTTTGATAGTCATTCTGACGGTTTTATTCTTGATATTTATTTCAGGACATTAATTGTCCAAAATTAATAAAAGATTATCAATTTGTATTATTTTATTCAAATTATTTTAATTCGGGTGGTGGTGGGGAAGGGAAAGCTCTTTTGGTTTTTTAGCGTGGGCTTTGTGCGTTAGCAAAAACCAAATGTGCTTGACCGAGTGGTGGATTTCTCTGTAATGGTGGGTAACGTGTTTGTGTATGGTTAGTTGCGTGGTTAAGCAACTAATTTAGCAAATAAATCACAGATAGAATATTCCGCAAGAATGTTCGTAAGTCGGCAGTGACCTAGCAATTAACTATACACGGTGTTAGGCAACGTTTTATTCTAAAACTGAATTATAAACTAAACTTTGGGGTTTTTGTGTTTTTTCAATAACAATGTCATTTAAGTCCGTTGGAATAAGAGTAAATGGTTCGATAACAGAAGTGCTTTCTGGAATTGAGGAATAAGTAACCTCGTCAAAAGTATCATTATTGATTTTTTCAATTAGCTCTTCTGAAAATCCTAATAATTTTAATAATTCTTCTTTGTTTTCCATTTTATTTGTTTTGTCCGTTTGGTAAATCGTTTCTAACAATTACATAGTTCGAAGATACGAAAATCTTCGCAATTGGTGTGTTTTCAAAAATCCAATAAAATAATGCCCACATTCTCCTCATTGCTCTTTCTAATCCTTCTACATCTTCTGCATGTTTTATTTTTAATTGGCAAACATCCCAAGCTGCTTCTCTGGTAATTGCATGTCCATGGTTTTTCCACTCTCCGTGATTACATAGTAAGCTTGCAATTTGATTTGCTCTTGCTTTCTTTTCTTCATTTGAAACTGGACTACCATTAGAAGAGTGTGCTGTCCAAGTTTTAAACTTAAAATTATTTAAATATTCTTCTACAAGTTGAATTGAATAATTACTGGCACTCATTGCGTTACCAATTGATTTCGGGTCAATACCTCTTAAAATTTGAAGGTCAGTCCAAGATGGTTGTTTACCTTTTGCAATTGCTTCTTCTCCTCTTTTTTTAATCTCATCAATTAATGTTAAAATAGATTGTGCAGGAACAAATTGGCCACTTCTGTTTCTAACTTGAGGGTCGATTGGTCCAATTTGAGATTGTTTTGTCATTACCACTTCATCTCCAGACATCGCAAATATTGTTCCAGCACTCATTGCTTTATTTAAAATGAGAAAATTCACCTTTTCAAAACGAGGTCTTAATGCATTAACAAATTTTGCAACTTGATGAGCAAAACCACCAGGTGTAACGATAGCGATATCAATTTCTTTTACATCATCTGGTAATGAAGCAATCATTTCATTAAAAGGTAAGTCATCAGAATCGTCAATTGCTACAGGTACTTTTTTTGGCTTAACAACATTTGCTATATAACATACTAAAGGAACTTTTCGAATTTGTTCCACTTCTGAAATACTTAAACGGATTTCTTTTAAAAAATTCAAATTTGTATATTGATAACCCAATAAGCTTTCAAACTCTCTTCCATCAACCATTTTATCTAATAAAGTGGACGATATTTTTTGCTGATTAGCTTTGGGAACTTGTCTTATTTGTCTGATTACTTGTTTTTGCGGAAT
Organism: Urechidicola sp.; assembly: GCA_028599075.1. Classification (GTDB taxonomy): domain Bacteria; phylum Bacteroidota; class Bacteroidia; order Flavobacteriales; family Flavobacteriaceae; genus Urechidicola. Next base: position 6,939 of record JAQRMW010000003.1, read on the forward strand.
ATGTCCGGATTTCTTTCTACCTCCTTTACTCATTTATATGATAATTATTTGCTTAAGTCTGATAATCAGATTTATAAAGTGCAATATTAATGAAAATTAATAATTAATTCGTGAATGTTCCAACAAATGTTGCCTAACGGTTGGTATATGCTTAGTGCTGGGTAAAAATATAATAATTTTCGGCTTAGCACTTAGCCAAATTTTTAATTTTATTCTTCCGATATTAACGCAAAATTGAAAATTTTGCGGAC
>JAQRMW010000030.1:0-23970 GCA_028599075.1 Urechidicola sp.
AAATTTCTTATATTTGTGTAATATTTTGTTGTCCTACTACTTTCTATTCTTACTAAAATTACAATAAGTTAGCCAAAGAGGCTAGATTAAACATATTTTAATTCATAATACCCCACTGGTTATGAAAATAAAATTATTTTTAAAATATTTATTTGTAATACTATTGCTTAATTATTCATGTAATACATTTTCTCAAACCACGATAAACTCAGAAGACTTTGAATCTGGTTGGGGTATTTGGAATGATGGAGGGAATGACTGTGCCTTAATAAACTCTGGCACCCCAAACGGAACTTGGTCTGTTGAATTAAGAGATAATTCCGGAGTGGCCTCATCCATGACTACAGATGATATAGACATTACCTCTTACACATCTATAGATTTTACTTTTGATTTTGAAGCCATTAGCTTTGAGAGCGGCGAAGATTTTTGGATCCAATATTCAGATGATGGCGGTTCAAGTTTTACTACGATAGCCTCATATGCAAGAGATACTGATTTTATTAATGATACTCCATATACAGAAACGATAAGTATTGACACAGGCTCATATACCTTTTCAGTCAATTCACAATTTAGAATCCAAAGTGATGCGTCTGGTGATGCTGATGATGTTTATATAGATAATATTCTGATAGAAGGTATTGATGCAGCATTACAAGAAATTAACATCACAGGATTAGGGAATTCAATTATAGATGGGGATACTACACCAGATGTAACAGATGATACTGATTTTGGAAGTGTTGATGTAACAGCAGGCACAAAAGTAAATACATTTACAATTCAAAACTTAGGAACTGTTACAAGTTTAAACCTTACCGGGGCTTCACCATATATAGTTATATCAGGTACAAATCCAGCAGATTTTTCAGTTACATTAATTCCTAGCACACCAATATTAGCAAGCAGTAACACAACCTTCAGCATTACATTTGATCCTAGTGCTTTAGGTCTTAGAACTGCGACATTAACAATAGCCAATGATGATACTAATGAAAATCCATATGATTTTATAATCCAAGGAAATGGAGTAACGCCATTAACCGAAGGCCCTGGAGGGATAACATCAGATTTAGAATTGTGGCTTAAGGCAACAGATGGTTTGGCATATACCGATGGGCAAAGTGTAGCTTTATGGTCAGATCAAGGTCGTGGAGCAGATGCAACTGTGAATACAGCGGGTCAAGAACCTACCTATCGAGATAACGCATCAAAGAATGTAAACTTTAACCCAGTGGTAGAATTTGATAATTCTTACGGAACCTATACTCTAGATGGAGATTATTCTTATGACGATACATCAACTCAATTTCTAGAAGGAACTAGTGGAATGTATACTCAAGATATTTTTGTTGTAATGATTCCAGACGACACACCAATTACTAGTAGTTTTGGTTTTATGGATATTTTTTGTGGTGATGAATTTCCAGGAACAAACCAAACAGACGCTACAGGTATTGGTGCAGGGTATTATACAGCACGTTTTTCTGGAGAAATATATTGCTTTGCAGTTGGCACAACCTCAAGTGGAGATGGGTATGGTGTTGCAGAGATTGGAACCGGAAGCTCATATAATAACATAGGAATTATAAACGCTAGAATTAATACAGGAGCAACACAACAAGAGCTATACTATAACGCCAATGATATAGAGACAACCCAAAATGATTTACCAGATTTTTCGATTGTAAGTGACTCAAGATATTGGATTGGTAGAAGTGAAGGTTGGGAAGCGAGTACAAATGCTAGAATTGCTGAGATAATTACATTTTCTGCTAGAAAAGACGATGTTAGTTTAACAGACGAACGTAATAGAGTACAATCCTATTTAGCAATTAAATATGGTATTACCTTGGGGGTTAATGGAACTTCTCAAGATTATGTTGATTCTGATGGCTCTGTAATTTGGGATCAATCAGTAAATAATGGTTACAATCACGATATAGCAGGTATTGGTAGAGATGATGCTGCTGATTTAAGCCAAAAACAATCAAAGACAGTAAATACATCTGATGATATAACAATGGGGCTTAGTGAGATTGCAACAACAAATAATACAAACACAAACACATTTACTTCTGATAAAGACTTTTTGGTATGGGGAAATGATGATGGCACCTTAGCAGCTCAAACTGCAGTAACGCTTGACTTAAGTAGCGGAACAAGTGGACTGAACACAATAGTTGATTATACAAGAATTGGTAGAATTTGGAAAGTAGTAGAAAATGGAAGTGTTGAAACGGTTGAAATTTCAATACCTCAATCAATGCTTGCTGCAACTGTTACCCCACCTGGTGAATATATAATATTGTTTTCAGATAGCTCAACATTTGATAATACTTCAGAACATAAGACAATGTCATTGAATGGATCTGATTTAGAAGCAACCTATGACTTTAATGGCACTAAGTATATAACATTTGCCTATGCACCTGAAAGAGTATTTACCAGATCAATATATTTCGATGGGGTGCAAGATTATTTAGATGCTGGAGATGTAACAGACTTATCAGGAGCATTTACAATGTCAGCATGGATTAATAAGAATGCAAATTCTGGATCTATAATTTCAAAAAGAGATGCTGGATTTACAACAGGATATGACTTTAGTATTAATTCGACAGGTAAATTAGTGATGTCATGGGTTAACTCAGGAGTAAAATCTACAACGTCATCTATTACGATTCCAAATGACGAATGGCATCATGTGGCTGTTTTATATGATGGAACAGATGCTAAGCTTTATATCGATGGAGTTGAAGATACATCCGCTGCAGCTACTTTAATTACTCCTTTAGCTACTTCTGAAGCTTTTAGAATTGCTACAGGAGGATCAGCAGCATCCTATTTTGAAGGTAATATAGATGAAGTTAGAGTTTGGGATATTGCACTTACAGAAGATGAGCTTCATTATATTATGAATCAAGAAATAGAAGACAATTCAAATTTTGTTTCAGGATCATATTTTATCAGTATTGGAGCAACCCTTACTAAGAATGATGTAAGTACAGTGCCCTGGGCAGATTTAGATGCCTATTACCCTATGAGTACATATATTTATGATAACTGCAAAGACGATTCTAACAACGGGCATATAGCAATAATAAATAATTTAAGAACTGTTGACTATCAAACAGCCCCTTTACCTTATAGCTCAACTCAGAATGGAGATTGGGATACAGATTCAACGTGGCTAAATGGAAGTGAGCAAACAATTCCAGGATCTACCTCTATTGTAGATTCTAATTCTACCGTAGATTGGAATATAGTAGAGACGAATCATAATTTAACGATGGATAACAGTTCTTCATTACCTGCGGTTAAAAATGATAATAGATTGCTATTAGCATTAGTAGTTGGCAGTAACGAATTAACATTAGATGGAGATAATGTTGCAGGTACAGGAAACGGAATAACTATTACTCATTATCTTGAGCTAGATGGTGTTTTAAACCTAGAAGGAGAGTCGCAATTGATACAAACTGAGGGTAGCGATTTAGCAATAAGTAGTTCAGGATATTTAGAGCGAGATCAGCAAGGAAGCCAAAATAGTTTTACATATAACTATTGGTCTTCACCTGTTTCTAAAATAAATTCATCAACAAACAATCTTTCATTTAATATAACAGAGGTTTTACGAGATGGTACAGATGCTTTAAACCCAATAGCACTAGATTTTGATTTATCAAATTCTGATTATTATTATGCAGATGGAGCACTTTCTACCCCAAGAAAGATAGCTACCTATTGGATATGGAAATTTGTAAATCTTGGCAATGCCTATGCTAATTGGCAATTTGTAGGAAGCTCAAACAATTTAAATGTAACCGATGGATATACGATGAAAGGAACTTCAGGAGCTAGCGCAGTTTCTACCAAGCAAAATTATGTTTTTAGGGGTAAACCAAACAATGTTTTAAACGGAGCAACAGAATTAGTACATACTACCTTTGGCGTACCATCAGGAGATCCAGATATTACATTGACAGGAAACCCATTTCCATCAGCAATTGATGCTAATACATTTATAGATGATAACCTTAACTCAACAACCCAAACCCTTTATTTTTGGGAACATTGGGGAGGTGGAACACATAATTTAGGCGAGTACCAAGGAGGCTACTCTACTTACACTAAAGCTGGAAGCACTCCCACTCCAACCCTAGCGAGTTCACACCCCGATGTAGACCAAACAGGTTCTGGAGGCATTCTTCCAGGGCAATACATCCCGGTTGGGCAAGGCTTTTTTGTAGTGTCTAGTGCTACAGGTGGCGATGTTGTGTTTAAAAATAGTCAACGTGCTTTTGAGATTGAGGGCGGTAACCCAAATTCAAATTTTTCTAGGAGTACACCTATTGAAAAAATACGATTAGGTTTTGACTCACCAGATCATTATCACCGTCAATTATTAGTAACCTTTATAAGTGAGGCTACAGATTCAATTGACCCGGGTTATGACGCCTTAGGTTTTGGTACTTTATCAAACGATTCCTTTTTTATTCAAGAAGACCAGCGGTTTGTTATTCAAGCATTTGAATCTTTTGATGTAGAAAGAGAAATTCCTATTGTTGTTATTATTGATGAGGATGAGGATGGAATGATTCAGAAGTTTATGATAGATAGTTTAGAGAATATATCAACAGACAAGAATATTTTCTTAAAAGATAGCGATGCAAACATCATACATGATTTAAGACAATCTAACTATGAGGTTGCATTACCAACGGGCGAACACAAAACACGTTTTTCATTGGTATTTAGAAATCAGGCTTTAGATGTTGATGATGAATTGTTACCAGAAAACAGTATTACGATATTTATGAATAACCCTAGATCAGAAATTGTGATTAAGAATACAGGAACTACTGTTATAAACAACACAATACTTTATAATGCATTAGGTCAAACGATGAACACATGGACTCATAAAAATTTACAGCAAGAAATTAATTTACCAATTAATGATTTGAGTACAGGAGTTTACATTGTACAAATAGAAACAGAAAAAGGAAGCTTATTTCAGAAAATAATTATTGAATAACAATCTTAAAACCTCAAAATCATGAAGCAGATTCTACTATTACTTATCTTCATGATAAGCACAACATTTGTATTTTCACAAACAGAAAAGCAAAAAGCCGAATACTATTTAAAAGAAAGAGGAGAATTAGTATTTACTTTTACTGCTAATACTTTAGAAGAAGTAAGAGAATTATCTAGAATTATTTCATTTGACCACGGTCAAGATATAAACAATCCTTTAACAATTAATGCAATTGCTAATAATAAGAATTTCCAAAAGTTTTTAAGTTACAACTTGCCTTATACGGTTCCTTCAGAAAAAAACGAACCGAAGGAAGTAGAAATGTATAATAGCGCAATTCACGGAATACAAAATAGAAATGCTAATTATACCTTAGCCTTTCCATTATCAACTTATCCAACTTATGCAGACTATGCTGCACAAATGAGTGATTTTGCAACTGACAACCCTTCTATTGCAGAATTAGTAGATATTGGAGGAACGGTTCAAGGAGACAAACGTTTGTTGTTTATCAAATTATCAGACAACGTTTCTACACGCGAGCAAGAACCACGAGTAATGTACACATCTTCCATGCATGGAGATGAAATCGCTGGTTTTCCATCGATGTTAAACTTGATAGATTATTTTATAACAGCTTATAATGATATTGGTCATGCAGACCATGCGCGGGTTAAGAACTTATTAGACAATTCAGAAGTTTGGATTAACCCAATGGCAAATCCAGATGCAACCTATTGGCTTGATAATACGAATACATCTGTATCTCAATCAAGAAGAGAAAACGCTAACAATGTTGATTTAAACAGAAATTATCCAGATAATGTTTCAGGACATCATCCAGACTGGGTTTCCTATGAAATAGAAACTTCAAACTTTATGGCATTAGCAGAGAATTATCATTTTGTATTATCTGCAAATTTTCATGGTGGCGCTGAAGTTGTTAACTACCCTTGGGATAATACATCTGTTAGACACCCAGACGATGCTTGGTATTTTTTAATTAGTAAAGAATATGCAGTTCATTGTCAGACTGACGGGCCTAGTGCATATATGGATGCTATGTATACAAATTATGTTTGGCCTGGAGTAACAAATGGTTCAGATTGGTATACAGTTTATGGAGGCAGACAAGATTATATGAACTACCAACATCACGCGAAAGAACTTACAATTGAATTATCAAATGTAAAAACACCCCCATCTACAGATACAGGTGCTGATAATGAAATTATAGATATTTGGAACTATAATCAAAATGCATATATCGATTATTTAGTACAAGGAACCTATGGATTTCAAGGAGTTGTTAAAGAAGTAAATACTGGAGACCCAATTAAAGCGCAGATAACGTTGGTTGGACAGGATGATCTAGGTTCTTGGGTTGAAACAGAATTGCCTTTAGGAGATTATTATAGGCCTATAAATGCAGGAACCTATGATATTTTGTTTGAAGCAGATTGTTATAACTCATTTACATTAACAAATCAGACCATTGCAGATTATGAAACTAAAGTTTTAGCAGATATATATTTAACACCAAAAACACCTGTATTCCCATATGTAGAAAATTTTGATATTGGTATTGGAGAGTGGAAACAAGACCTATCGGATGATGGAGACTGGACGCTGAACTCATCTAGCACTCCATCAAACACTACTGGACCTTCAGATGATTTTACGGTAGGAGGAAATTATTTTTATACAGAAGCAACAGACGGAAGTAACCCAGGCTTTAATGCCACTGTCAATTTAATTAGCCCCTGTATAGACTTTACAGGATATTCAAGCGCATCATTTTCTTTTTATTACCACATGTATGGACAGGATATGGGAGACCTATTATTAGATGTTAGTGATGATATGGAAACAACATGGACAAACCTAGTCACCATAGCAGGAGAACAACAGACAGCCGAAGGTGACCCTTGGTTATTGCAGTATGTAGATTTGAACGCATATGGAGGCGAGACAATTAAATTAAGATTTTCTGGACAAACAGGGGGTGGATATAGAAGTGACATGGCTATTGATAATATTGCAATTGAAAACGCTGTATTGGGCACTACTAGTTTTGAAATTAATGAATGGTCAATCTACCCAAACCCGTCAACAATCGGGCTTATAAATATTATAGCACCCTCAAATGTTCAAGAGTATGACATTATGATTTCAAACATATTAGGACAACAGGTTCATATGGAAAAAGTAACTTCAAATAGTGGTATTCATGTGATATACACAAAAAACATAGAGTCAGGGATTTACATTTTACAAATTGAAACTGCAAAAGGAAACATGTCTCAGAAAATAATTATTGAATAAATTACTGCAGTCTTTAAAATAAATTAACAAACCTCAAGAAAGGGCTTCAAACGAAGCCCTTTCGTCAATATTAAAAGACTAATTAATCCTAAAATTTTATTACCTTTATCCACTTTAAATACAGCCATTTATTTTATCAATCTTAATAGTATATATAAGGTTGATATTTGAAAAATGATTGATAATAAATAGGATCTTGAATAAAAACATTTACTACCCTCCTGGAGGTATATTATTGTGGATAATCATTTTTTTAGAATTGATAACCTTCGGAATGGCACTGGTTGCAATGACGTATTATGATACACAAGAACCTGAAATTTTTCACACTTCACGATTACAATTAAATAGTACAATAGGAACAGTCAACACTATATTTTTAATTGTGAGTGGCTTTTTTATGGCAGTATCTGTTCGTTATTTAAAGAAGGATGAAGTTAAAAAATCATCATTATTTTTAAAACTTACCATGCTTGGTGGGCTACTGTTTTTGGTTTTAAAAACATTTGAATATTCTCATAAAATTGAAATAGGGCTTACCATTGGGTATAATACATTCTTTACATTTTATTGGCTACTAACGCTGTTTCATGTAATTCATGTTATCGTTGGTTTGGTAATTTTAATATCAGTTCATATCGGAATCAATAAGAAAAAAGTAATCACAAAAATTGAAGATGTTGAAGCTGGTGCTGCGTTTTGGCATATGTGCGATTTGATTTGGCTGTTACTATTCCCTATAATTTATTTATTGTTTTAAAAATGAAAAAATTAAATATCACATTATCAATATTAATTTTGCTAACTATTATTGCTGCAATTACATCCGAATTAGAAATAAAACATGCCGCATTCGCATTAATAGGGTTTGCTATAATTAAATTTATAGGAGTTTCCTTTTTCTTTATGGATTTAAGAAAAGCACATGCCTTTTGGAAAGTTGCAATGCTTATTTTTTTATTGATTTTCACTACTTCAATCCTTTTAATAGGTTAAATAAATCACAAAATAATAAAATTAGCACTAATAAACAGGTGGTTAGATGGGTAGTGGTTTTGTAATATGATAATTATCACCTTGTAAAAAATCGAATCAAACTAACTTGCGCGCTTTATAAAGAAGATTTACAAAATAATTATAAATATAAATACATGAAACGAGCATGCTAAAAGTTTATTATCCAAGGGATGAAAATAGCGAACAGCTTGTGACCTTATAAAACAATAAATATAAACACATGAAAAAAACACATTCATTCCATATTCCTGTAATGGGAATTGGATTTACAATTGATACACCTTTAAAGGTGTCTCAATACGGGATGGATTCTGTGATTTCTTTAGTAGATGATATTCTACTTGAGAAATTGAGAAAAATGTATTCAGAAAAATTTGAGATGCCGTATAAAGAAATCACCAATAAGATGGATGATTTTAGAGCCAAGCGTATCACATCATATTTAAATATGATGAATGATTTAGCAACTCAAAAGTTTGAAACATTAAAAAATTCTACCCTAGAAAAAAGTAGCGAACTTAAAAATTACATTAGTATGTTGCCTGATAGTTCTACGATTAAAGAGGAGTATAAAAAATTAACAGCTAAAGGAATTAGCTTTACTGAAATCAAAAAATGGGCATCTAAAAACCTGTCTATGGGTAGTATTGATGTAAATATTATGACCAAAGTTGATAAAGACAACTATGTAAAAAGTGAAAAATTACCAACTGAATTCAATGATGCACATGCGGCATTACGTGGGTTTGCAAATAGTGATTTAGAATCTTCAGTAGTTTTATCAGCAGGAATGAATCCTAGGTTGTATTCATACATTGCTCAGTTCGATGATTTCTTTCCAGATACAAATGGTAACATCAAAAAGAAAATTATTCTAAAAGTTTCTGATTATCGTTCGGCATTAATTCAAGGGAAATTTTTAGCCAAAAAAGGATTATGGGTATCTGAATACAGAATTGAATCTGGATTAAATTGCGGAGGACACGCCTTTGCAACGGATGGATTTTTATTAGGACCCGTATTAGAAGAGTTTAAACAAAACAGAAAAGAATTTCAACAATCTGTACAGGAACTGTTGTTTCAAGTACTAGAAAGCCTAGGTAAAGTTATACCAGAAAATACAATGTCATTAGATATTACGGCTCAAGGTGGAGTTGGAACGGAAGAAGAACACGAATTTTTAATAGACCATTACAAAGTAGATTCTGTTGGTTGGGGTTCACCTTTTTTATTGGTTCCAGAGGCTACAACAGTTGATAAGAAAACATTAGATCAATTGGCAAAAGCCAAAGAAGAAGATTTGTATTTGAGTGATATTTCGCCATTAGGAGTTCCGTTTAATAATCTTAGAAAGAACACAAAAGATATAGAAAAGGAAATTGCTATTAACAATGGTAAACCTGGTTCAGCTTGCCCTAAGAAGTTTGTAGCATTAAACAAAGAGTTCAACGAAAAAGGTATTTGTACTGCTTCGAGAAAATATCAAACACAAAAAATTGAGGAACTAAAAGATCAGAATTTATCTTTAGATGAACATAAAATTCAATACAATAAGATTATCGAAAAGACCTGTACCTGTGTTGGTTTAGGAACTTCAGCTTTATTAGCTTATGATATGGATACTAAAGTAGAGGGTACTGGGGTATCAGTTTGTCCGGGCCCAAACATGGCTTATTATTCTGATGTGATGAGTTTAAAAGAAATTACCAATCACATTTACGGTAGAGCGAATATGATGTTTAGACCGGATAGACCAAACATGTTTATCAAAGAATTAGACATCTACTTAGAGTATCTTAAAAATAGAATTGATGAAACAAAAGGGGCTTTAAATAGAAAGCAAGAAAAGTATTTTTCAACTTTTACCAATAATTTAAAAGAAGGTATTTCTTATTATGTTGATTTATTTAATGACATGAAAGAGATTTCTAGCAGTATTAAAACTAACATTTTAAAAGAGCTAGAAGATAGCAAAGAAGTGTTGTATATTTTAAATTTTGAGTTAGCAAAGTTAAAAGCTATGCCCGTTTAGTGGTATATAAAATTGCAAAACAGAAAGGGGAAAACATAATGTTTTCCCCTTTTCATATAGATTAATTTTCTAAAATTTAATTAAGATTCTTCATCTTCAAAAAGATCTAGATCTTTTAACGAAATTACACGGTTGGTGTTTTTTATTTCAACAACATACTCATCTATAGTTTTATCTCTAAAACTATCAAGAATTTTATCTTTAAAAGGCGCAACGATAAAATGTACCGGGCACGGGTTTCGATCATCACATTTAGCCAATCCTAAAAAACAGTTGTCAAATTTACCTGTTCCATCAATGCTGATGATAACATCCCAAATAGCATTTTTTCTATTTTTAGAATCTAGATAAAAGCCTCCGTTAGGACCTTTTGTTGAAGAAACCAATTTATCTCTTGTGAGTTGTTGTAACAGTTTTGCCAAAAAAGGTTGAGGCGTTTCTAGCTCTTCAGCAATTACTTTAACTCCAATTTTATTATCTTCAGAAGAGTTAATTGCTAGATACAAAATTGAGCGAATGGCATATTTACAAGCGTTGGATAGCATAGAATAGTTTTTAACAAATGTAATAAAAAAAGAGATTCTTATCTTAAACTCGGCTACTACTTTTAATTTAAGTTATTTTAGACGGTTTTTTTATTTTAAAAAGGGAGATTTTTAGCTGTGCCCAAAAGATTAGAACGATTGATATCAGAAGAAAAAAACTGGCAATTGCTAGGTATAAATCAAAATTTTCGGATAGGCTTTCTTTTTTCCACTGTATATATCCTTTATAAAATATAAGAACTTCAGTTAAAAAAAACCCTATAATATATAATGCCATCACTTTTTTTGGAAGTCGAATTAATTTGAAATAATATAGAAATATAAATAAAGGAATGCTGACAACTCCCAAAAATGTCCAATGTAAGTATCCAATCACAACATCTAAATTGATAGCAATATCATCTGCTATAATCTGAAATGAGCCAATAAATTGAAATATTATTTTAATCATAAATAAGAAGCAACTAAGTATCAACAAATTCAAAAGTTGCTTTGAAAAAATCAAACCAATTTTTGTCGACCTTATCAGTTTTATAAAATACCAAAATGATACAAACTGTAAAAAGGCTCCAATACTACTTAGAATGTAGAAAGAGTTATGAGGTTTTGTCCATAAAACAGAAAGTGAAAAAGTAAGGACTACACTTACAAGTAATAACCAGTAAAATTTATTGAATAGCTTTTTTGAAATTACAATATTATGTTGCTCTAAAATATAAAAGTAGATTCCAAAAAGCGCCACAATAAACCAACCATTGTATTGAAAGTGAAGATAAAAATAAATGGAAATTCGGTACCAAATAGAAGCACCTCCTAAAGTATTCATAATAATTCCAAGCGCCCATGGCCCTAAGCTAGAAATTACCATAAACCATAATCCCGCTTTAACTAACCTAAAAGAATTTGAGGCTTTTTGAGTAAGAGAAATATGTTTGTTGACAAACCAAAAAAACCAATATGATGCAAATAAAAATAGCGTAGAAAATAAAATTGAGAAGAAAGCATATCCAGTTATTGGGAATGATATTAACATGCCAATCAATGTAAATTGTGTAAACCAAAATAGTTTTCTATATCCTTTTGAGATTGGTTTTTTTCTTAAATAGATATAATATATGAATGTTGTTAATGCAGTATAAACCCAACCCAGTAAGGCAATATGAGAGTGTGCATGTACAATATGCTTGAAATCGATAGGAACATCAATTACATGAAAGAGTCTTAATATCATTCCTAAAAAAGCAATGATTAAAAAGTATCCTAAAGCAATTATACTGTGATTTTTTATATTCAATGAAGTGAAATTTATCAAAGGCAAAAGTAAGTAATAGTTGATTGATTTTAATCCTAAAACGAATTCTAAATACACCTTATTTAAAGAATAAAGTGAAAGAAATTTTTCTTAAATATCAACTGTTTTATATAATCCTTTTACATTCAAATAATATGTATCTTTAGATTCAATTTAAATACTATGGAGCGTTCAAAAACTGTAGATGAATACATTTCTAATCATCAAAACTGGAAAAGAGAAATAACCTTTTTAAGAGCCATTGCTCTAAATACTAGCTTTACCGAAACCATTAAATGGGGTGTGCCTACCTATACAATCAATGGTAAAAATGTTGTTGGTATTGGTGCTTTTAAGAATTATGTGGGGCTCTGGTTTTTTAATGGAAGCTTTTTAAAAGACACTCAAAATAAATTAATAAACGCCCAAGAGGGTAAAACAAAAGGGTTGAGACAATGGCGATTTTTATCTCTAGACGAAATGGATGAGTCTTTAATTCTAGAATATTTAAACGAAGCTATAGAAAATCAAAAAGCAGGAAAAACAATAAAAATTACGCGAGGGAAACCTGTTGTGATTCCACCAGAGTTGCAGAAAATACTCGATGAAAACAAAGAGTTAAAATCTTTTTTTGAAGGATTTACAAATTCGAAACAAAGAGAGTTTGCCGACCATATTGCAGATGCCAAGCGAGACGCAACGAAAGGAAAAAGATTAGAAAAGATAATCCCGATGATATTATCTGGGGTTGGGTTACATGATAAATACAAAAACTGTTAAGCTATGGATGGTCAAAAATGTTTAGAATGTAGAGAACCGTTTAAAGGACGAATAGATAAAAAATTCTGCTCAGATTATTGTCGAAACACGTTTAATAACAAAGTGGATAAAGAGAGCAAGAACATGATTAGAAATGTAAATAATCGCTTGCGTAGAAATTATAAATCTTTGTGCGAACTCAACAAGACTGGAAAAACAAAAGTTACGCGCGTAAAATTATTAAGTGCTAATTTTGATTTTAATTTATTCACTTCAATATATACAACCAAAACTGGGAATACATACTATTATGTATATGACCAGGGATATTTAGCCTTAGAAAATGATTATTATTTATTAATAAAAAGAGAGTGATTTTAAAAAAGGCTAGCTCTTTTAAAATTGATTTTCCAACTTCTTCCGCTCATATCTAACGCTGCCTTTAACACATCTTTTTGGCTAATTTGCCCTATTAGTTTACCATTCTCAATGATTGGAAACCTTCTGCGTTTAGATAGTAAAAACTTATTCGCTGCATCAAAGATATTCATGTTGCCATCAATGGTTTCAACATTTTTTACCATGTGTTTTTCGACAGTAGTTTCTGCCATTGGCATATTAAAATAACGACTTTCAGAAATTTGTTTCATACAATCTCCTTCCGAAATAATCCCCATTAATTCACCTTTATCATTCACTACAGGTCCACCCGAAATCTTCTTCTTAATTAATACATCCATTACATCTAAAACAGATTGCTCAGGTTTAAAAGTGATTAATTTTTTTGTCATGTAATCAGAAACTAAAATAGGCTTAGTAGTGTCCTTTTCTGATTGTTTTCTCGCTGCTCTAAAGTTCTTAATTGCCATGGTAGTAGGTTTTATAGGAACTCTAAATATAGTAATTTATTTTTATTTTATACATTAATGGCTTAAAATCAGGGCGCATTCATTAAAAAACCACCTAAATTTTAACAACAAAGGTGGCTGAATTTTTTATAATAACGTAAAGTGAAATCTAGTTCACTTGTGTTACACGCAAGGTGTTAACCTTTCCTTTTTCTTTAACAGGCATTGAGGTAAGATTGATTACATAGTCGTCTTTTTCTAGAAACCCTTTTTCACAAGCTATTTTATTAATTTCTTTAATCGTTGTATCAGTATCTACTAAATTATTATAGTAAAATGCTTTTACACCCCAAAGAAGACTTAACATATTTAATATTCTTTTATTAGAAGTAAATGCAATTACATGTGCAAATTTAGGTCTCCAGGCAGAAATTTGAAATGCTGTATATCCAGAATTTGTTAGTGTCGAAATTGCTTTCGCATCAATATCATTTGCCAATAAAGCCGCATGATGACAAATTGCTTTTGAGATATAGCGATCTGTTTTAATATGTGGAGCAACGTGAGGAACTTTGATAGAAGGTGAATCTTCTACACTCACAATAATATCTGACATGTGCTTAATTACATTTGCAGGGTCTATTCCAACAGAAGTTTCTCCAGATAGCATAACAGCATCGGCACCATCCATAATAGAGTTGGCAACATCATTTACTTCGGCTCTCGTAGGCACTAAGTTTTCAATCATCGACTCCATCATTTGTGTGGCAATAATTACAGGAATTCTTGCTTGCTTAGCTCTAAGAACTAATTTTTTTTGAATAATTGGCACTTCATTCATCGGAATTTCTACTCCTAAATCTCCACGTGCAACCATTAATCCATCACAAAAAGGAATAAGATCATCTATATTTTTAACAGCCTCAGGTTTTTCAATTTTAGCGATTACAGGTATTTTATAAGAAGAATGCTTCTTTATTAAATCGTGTAACATTTGTAAATCTTCATCCGTTCTAACAAATGATAATGCAAACCAATCTACCTCTAAAGACATTGCAAAAATTGCATCTTCAATATCCTTTTCTGTTAATGCAGGTTGAGAGATATTTGTATTAGGTAAGTTGACTCCTTTTTTAGATTTTAATTCACCACCACGAATTACTTTGGTTGTAACTTCTGTTTTGTTATCAGATTTAATTACCTCGAACAATAATTTACCATCATCAACTAAAATATGTTCTCCAGCTTGAACGTCTTGAGGAAAAGTCTGATAAGTCATAAATGCTCTTTTGCCATTTCCCGTACACTTTTCTGTAGTAAATGTAAAAATATCACCATTATTTAGATGGGCATCTTTCATAACTCCAACACGTAACTTGGGGCCTTGTAAATCTGCCAAAATAGCAACGTTTCTTCCTGTTTCATCATTCAATTCGCGAATGATTTTTACTTTTTCAGTTACATCGCTATAATCAGCATGCGAAAAATTGATTCTAAAAACATTTGCTCCCGCTAAAATCATTTTTTTTAAACTCTTTTTATCGCTACAAGCTGGCCCTAAAGTGGCAACTATTTTGGTTTTTTTGTATAATGGCATAATTAAAATATTAAAAAATCCTTTGATTTTAATTCTGAAGGATCAATACTATAGGATGTTATTATTTGATGTATACTATTTAGTTTTTCTACTATGAATTTGATTTCATCTGGCGTGGTTTCCCCTTCAATTTTTAGAAAGAAATCGACCCTTTTTTTTTCTGGAATTAAATAGCTTGTTGTGCTATACGATATGCTATCAGAAAATAAATTAGCATTTGAAACCTGAGTGTGATTTCCAATAAACTTATTAGAAATTAAAAAACTTTCTTGTTGCTTTTTTTCATTGTTAAACTCATAAACTGAAAAAGTTGCATTGTTATTTTTAAAATCTAAATGTTGATGATATTTAGAAAAAGCAGTATTTAAATTCTTGTTTAAAAGATACGCCAAAAGGTAATCTTCTTCAGCAGTATGAATTCCTATTAATGAGTAATCTTCTAATTCTTCTAGTTCTAAGAGCATAAACCACAATTAAATGCAAGCTGCAAACTTACGCATTGTTTTGCTATTTTTTGATGTGATATGTGTAAAAACACTGTTAGATAATTGTAAATAACTTACTTTTTGTTTATTTCTTTTTGATTTGCAAAATAGGCTCGCTTTGCTGCAATCTCTTCAGCTTTTTTCTTTGAAGTAGAGCGACCTTTAGCAACAACTTTATTCTCTAAAAATAATTTAACACTAAAATGTCTGATACTGTCATTACCAGTATCATCATATACTTCGAACTCAAATGCTTTCTTTTCTTTCTGACACCACTCTATAAATAAGCTCTTATAACTTGTCACCCTCCCTTCTAATTGTTCAATATCAACATAAGGAATAATGACTGTTTTATGAACGAATTTTTTGCAGTATTTATACCCTCTATCTAAATAAATGGCGCCTATTAAGGCTTCAAATATATTACCGTTAATGTTTTCTCCAAACTTAGACCTAGACACATTACTCTTTACAAATCGGATAAGATCCAAATCTCTTCCCAGTTCATTGAGATGTTCTCGACTTACAATTTTTGACCGCATCTGAGTTAAATACCCTTCGTTACCTGATGGTACTTTTTTAAATAAGTAAGAGGCAATAACTGCATCTAACATCGCATCGCCCAAAAACTCTAAACGTTCATAATTTCTTGGGTTTCCGGAGTCATCTAGTTCTTTAATAGATCTGTGTACAAAGGCCTTGCGATATATTTGTAGGTTTTGTGGAACAAAGCCTAATAGTAATTTCATTTCAGCGTAAAATTGCTCATCCTTTTTTGGAAGAGACTTGATTATTTTACGAATAAAACTCATACTAAAAAATTAATCTAGTTTTTTGAAAAGAACACAAGCATTGTGCCCCCCAAATCCAAATGTGTTACTCATCGCAACTTTTACATCTCGCTTTTGAGGCTTGTTCAGTGTAAGGTTAAGTTTATTATCAATAGCATCATCCTCTGTAGTGTGATTGATTGTTGGAGGGATAATACCATTTTTAATTGACAGAATCGAAGCAATTGCTTCAATTGCACCAGCAGCACCTAAAAGATGTCCTGTCATAGATTTTGTTGAGTTGATATTTAAGGTATAAGCATGTTCACCAAATACCTCTGTTATTGCTTTTGTTTCTGCAATATCTCCAAGCGGAGTTGCAGTACCATGAACGTTAATAGCGTCAACATCAGTTGGTTTTAAATTGGCATCTTTTAAACAGTTTAACATCACGTTTCTTGCACCCAACCCTTCAGGATGTGGAGCTGTAATATGATGCGCATCTGCAGATAATCCACCACCACCAACTTCGGCATAAATTTTTGCACCTCGCGCAATAGCATGTTCGTATTCTTCTAAAATTAATGCTCCTGCACCTTCTCCTAAAACAAAACCATCACGAGTTTTATCAAAAGGTCTAGATGCTGTTTTAGGCTCATCATTTCTAGTTGATAAGGCATGCATTGCATTAAACCCACCCATACCAGCAATGGTAACAGCCGCTTCAGAACCACCAGTAACAAACATATCGGCCTGCCCTAATCTG
This sequence comes from Urechidicola sp., assembly GCA_028599075.1. GTDB lineage: Bacteria > Bacteroidota > Bacteroidia > Flavobacteriales > Flavobacteriaceae > Urechidicola. The sequence continues at coordinate 17,483 of JAQRMW010000030.1, forward strand.
ATGTAATTGTAAGCATCAATAATTGCATTTGCCGAAGAAGCACATGCAGATACTGTTGTGAAGTTTGCACCTCTAAACCCGTATTTGATTGAGATATAACCAGGAGCAATATCAGCAATCATTTTTGGAATAAAGAAAGGGTTAAATCTCGGAAAACCATCACCAGCAGCAAAATTCAACACTTCATTTTGAAATGTTTCCAATCCGCCAATTCCTGCACCCCAAATAACACCAACACGATCTTTGTCTAATTTTTCTAAATCAAAACCTGCATCTAAAACAGCCTCATCAGCAGCAACCATTGCATACTGAGTAAACTTATCCATTTTACGAGCATCTTTACGATTGATAAAATCGGTGACCTCAAAGTTTTTTAATTCACAAGCAAATTGAGTTTTGAATTTAGAAGCGTCGAAATGAGTTATTGGATTTGCTCCGCTAACACCATTAACTAGTCCGTCCCAATATTCTTGAATATTGTTACCGATAGGTGTCAAAGCACCTAGTCCTGTTACTACAACTCGTTTTAACTCCATGTGAATTGGTGTATTTTACTAAAAACAGCTACGAGCCCAATTATAGTGTTGAGCTCGTAGTTGATATATTTTTAGATTACTTTTTTGCTTCTTCGATATAGCTTACTGCTTGACCAACAGTACCAATATTTTCTGCTTGATCATCTGGAATTTGGATATCAAATTCTTTTTCAAATTCCATGATTAACTCAACAGTGTCAAGTGAATCAGCTCCTAAATCATTTGTGAAGCTTGCTTCTGTAGTTACCTCATTTTCGTCAACGCCTAATTTATCAACGATGATAGCTTTTACTCTTGATGCAATGTCTGACATAATTTTCTAATTTTAAATTTTAAATTCGGTGCAAAAATAAACAACTTATTTAGTTAAATATAATTTCACATTAAAAATGTGTTGTCTAAGGTAAAAAAAACACTTCAATTTTTAAGTGATTCTTGGTATTTGTTAATAATTATTCTTTTTTTTGTTCTTTCATAGCTATACCTTTCTATTTAATGAAACGCATTGTAATTTTTGCTTCTGGATCTGGATCTAATGCCGAAAACATATACCATTACTTTAATGGTAAAAGTGTTGAAGTTACTGGAATACTTACCAATAATAAAAAAGCAAAGGTATTAGAACGCTCAAATCGATTGCAAATTGAAAGTAGTGTTTTTAGTAGAGCGGATTTTTTAAATGAATCTTTTTTAGAACACCCTTTTTTAAAACATGTTGATTTAATTGTTTTAGCCGGATTTTTATGGAAAGTACCAGGATATTTGATTGCTGCTTTTCCAAATAAAATAGTCAATATTCATCCTGCATTATTACCAAAATATGGAGGGAAAGGAATGTATGGTATGCATGTTCATAATGCTGTTGTTGAAAATAATGAATCAGAAACAGGAATCACCATTCATTATGTAAATGAAAATTATGATGAGGGTGCGATTATTTTTCAGGCAAGAACGCCGGTTTTTAAAACTGATACACCTAAAGATGTTGTTGCTAAAATTCATGAGTTAGAGTTTGAGCACTTTCCAAAAATCATCGAAAAAGTTTTATTTGATAATGAGTAAAGAACAGATTCATATTTATACGGATGGTGCATGTAGTGGAAATCCAGGAAAAGGCGGATATGGTATTTTAATGGAATGGGTTGGCAAGCCATATAAAAAAGAATTTTATGATGGGTATCAACTAACTACTAATAATAGAATGGAATTGCTAGCGGTGATTGTTGCTCTAGAAAAAATATCGATGGATAATGTTGCTATTACTGTTTTTACAGATTCTATGTATGTGGTAAATGCTGTTGAAAAGAAATGGATTTTAGGCTGGGTAAAAAAACGTTTTAAAGATGTAAAAAACCCTGACTTATGGAAACGTTTTTTAGTACAATACAAAAAACATTTAGTAAAATTTGTTTGGCTTAAGGGACATAACGACCACCCACAAAATGAACGCTGCGATCAACTGGCAGTTGCCGGAACCAAAAAGAAAGAGCTAAAAGTAGATGAAGGTTATATAAATAAACCTAAGGGGTTGTTTTAATTCAATTGTCAAACAACTCAGTTTATCTTATTACTCAATACTTTCCAAAACGCCTTTTAACAATTCATTAAAATCTATAGAAGCCAACCCTAATCGAACTACTATTAAATCTTTAGAAGGGATGATAAAGACACGTTGCCCTTGGTAACCATTAGCAGAATATAAATCTTTAGGGACATCAGGATATATTCCTCCGGCATTTAACCAAAAATGCCCACCGTATTCACCGTTAGATGTGTTTGTTGGAGTTGCAACATATTTTGACCATTCAGGGTCAAATAGTTGCTCACCATTCCAATTGCCATTATGTAAGTATAATAATCCAAATTTAGCCCAATCTCTTGTTGTTGCCCAGCCATAAGAAGATCCAACATAGTTTCCTGATAAATCTGTTTCAATAACCATTGAATTCATACCAATTCTATCGATTAAAGCACTATACCAAAAATCTAAATACTCTTGGTGAGTAGAAAATTGCTGTCTTAAAATTCCTGATAATAAATTACTGGTTCCTGACGAATAATTCCAGGTCTCATTTGGTTTTCCAACAAGGGGTTTGTTTATTTGAGAAAGTGTCATATTAGTGTCTAAAAACAACATTTTTGTAACATCAGATATTGTATTGTAATCTTCAATCCACTCCAAACCACTATTCATTTGCAACAAATTATTGATGCTAATTTTAGAGCGCTCATCATTTTTCCAAACATCGATTGGAGCGGTTTGATTTATGTCCATTTTACCTTGCTGTTCTAGCACTCCATACATAGTTGCTGTAATGCTTTTGGTCATCGACCAACCAAGGTGAAGTGAATTTTCATCAAAACCATCAGCATATTCTTCGGCAATAATTTGATTTTTATATATTACCAATACAGCTCTTGTTTTTAAAGAATCTACATTTTCAACATCAAAAGATTTTTTTACTGATAGGTTTAATTTTACATAATCAACATTCGAGAAAATTGTATCTTTTTGAGGAAGGTTACCATAAGGGTATGGAAGATTATTCTCTGTAATATTTCTGTTGGGAATTAGATAAGGAGTATTTTCATCATAATCATCATTAATTAAAACTGCACCCAACCCTTCTCTATATATTGCAGTTCTTTTTTTTAATCCTGCTACGGTAGCTGTTGCTGATTTGCTCTCTTTATTTACAGCTAAATCTGCCCAATTTATAGGCGGAAAATTATTATCTTCATTAGCAGCAGATTGCATTGTTCTTTGTGCTAAGTACATTACTGAAGCAGTACTTTTTGAAGAATACCCTGTGATGATATCTAAGCGACCATAATAAGAATAAAGCCCATAAAAAATGCTTAAAACTAAAAAAAGGAAAAATAACTTAATAAATTTTTTCATGGAATAGGTTTATTTTAATATTAATAATTTCATCATTTCTCTTGCTGCAACTTCGGCTTTTAGTTTAATAAAGTCACGTGGTGTTTCATCACCAATTTCATAAGTAATTGATTCTGCATTAAATTGATTATAAAACCACGCTTTAGAAATTGGGTCGCCAATAGCATAAGGCTGGTCATCTGGTGTATACCCTTCAATTGACGAGTCTATACCAGCCATCCAATAATCTTTAAATGGATAAATTACTGAGTGAACATCATCCGTAAAACTGTAATATAAATCCTCTTGTGTTGAGTGAAAATCAAGCCCAAGAATTACTTTGTTTTTTGATTTTTTTGCAAGATTAACAATATTGTTTACAATTGTATTCACTTCTGTTTGCCTGTAATATGCCCAATCTCTGTTAAGGTCGATTCCACCAGTATTGTGTCTCCAATGCCCTAAATCTACTCCATCCGGGTTTACCATTGGATATACTAAAACACGGTATTTTTTTCTAAAATCATTTGACAGTTTAGTGTCTTTTAACAACTCTTCAATAAAAAATTGCATTGCAAAATACCCTGTCAATTCTGGTGGATGTTGTCTGCTTAAAATTACGATTAGTTCTTTTTCTTTTGCATCACCTTCATAAATGTCTAACGCTATTAAATCACGATTTTGTTTGCTCTTACCAGCAACAGAATGTCTTACACCTTTATGCGTAGCAATTTCAGTTGCCCAATTCTTGGCATCTGTTGAGGTATGTATTTCTTGAGCTGCAATCCACAGTTTACTTTCATTGACTGTTAATTTTAATTGTGCGACAGAATCTGCATTTTGCAAACTAAAATTTGTACTGTCTATTGGTTGCCAATTTTTACCATCGACACTAATTTTTGGCCAATAGCGATGTGTGGTTGTTGGATAGTTTAGTTGTAAATTAATCTCTTTAGATGTTGACGACCAAATTCTAAAAGCATAATAAGGGCTGTTATTTATGGGCTCATTTTCTGGTAAAATAACCACTTGATAAGTTGAGTCATTCAATTTTAAAAAGTCATTTAAACGTGCTGCGTCAAATTCATTATCGGCAAAAATAAGACTATCGATTGTGTAGATTTTCTTTACCTGATAAGATATTTCTTTTGTAGATGTATCCTTTGGGTTAGGAAGCTCATAGGTTTTTAGTTTGTAATTTGCACAGCTAATTACAACCGAAGACAGTAATAAAAGAAATGCAATTTTTAAATATTTTTTCATGAATGCCTATTTACCCAAAAACATTTTCGGAATTTAATAAGAACAAAAATAGCACTTATTTCGTAGTTTTGTTGCAAGAATATTTTTGAAGAAAAACAACATGTTAGATATTGATAAAATCCGTTCAGAGTTTCCAATTTTAAAAAGAGTAGTTAACGGAAAACCTTTGGTGTATTTTGACAATGCTGCCACATCACAAACACCACAAGTTGTGATTGATGCTATTGTAGATTACTATGCTAACTACAATGCAAACATCCATCGAGGTGTACACACATTGAGTCAAGAGGCAACCGATAAATATGAAGAAGCTCGTTTAAAAATTCGAAAACATTTCAATGCAAAAAAATCACACGAAATTATTTTCACATCGGGTACTACGCATAGCATCAATATTATTGCAACAGGATTTACATCACTACTAAACAAAGATGATGAAATTATTGTTTCAGCTTTAGAACATCATTCTAATATTGTGCCTTGGCAAATGCTATGTGATAGAACAGGTGCTATTTTAAAGGTGATTCCGATGAACGAAGAAGGAGAATTGGTATTGTCTGAGTACGATAATTTACTATCTAATAAAACCAAGCTTGTTTTTGTAAATCACATTTCAAATGCACTAGGAACTATAAATCCAATTGAAGAAATTATTGAAAAAGCTCATGCTGTAGGAGCTGCAATTTTAATTGATGGTGCTCAAGCATGCCCTCATATAAAACCTGATGTACAAAAATTAAATGTTGATTTTTATGTAGCTTCTGCTCATAAAATTTATGGACCAACAGGTGTTGGAATGTTGTACGGAAAAGAAGAATGGCTCAACAAGCTGCCTCCTTATCAGGGTGGGGGTGAGATGATAAAAGAGGTTACTTTCGAAAAAACTACCTACGCCGATTTACCTCATAAGTTTGAAGCTGGGACTCCAAATATTTGTGGAGGTATCGCTTTTGGAGTTGCATTAGATTATGCAAATGCAATCGGGTTTGATACTATCGAAAAGAGAGAAATGGAGTTGCTAAAATATGGAACGGAAAAATTATTAGAAATAGAAGGGTTAAAAATATATGGTACCTCAAAAAATAAAACTGCAGTAATTTCTTTTAATATTGATAAAATTCATCCGTATGATATCGGAACCATTGTTGATAAATTAGGAGTTGCTGTTCGTACAGGTCATCATTGCGCGCAGCCGATTATGGATTTTTATAAAATTCCAGGAACAGTTCGCGCCTCGTTTTCATTCTATAACACCAAAGAAGAAATTGACGTCTTAGTAAGTGCAGTCAAAAAAGCTAAAATGATGCTGAATTAAGTAGTTATTATATTCTCAATAAACTCCTGTATTTAATATTTATATAATAAAAATAGCCCTATTCCACAGTTAAGTTTTATCATTTCATAAGTTTTTTTTAGTTTAGGCGAATCATCATTTGATGAGAAAACTAAACTATTAACTAAAACTTAATTATTAAGATGAAAAAAATTCATTATTTATTACTGCTTTTTATAGCGGTTGCAGTATCGTGTGAAAGCGTTGAAGAGAATGTTTCGGAAACAGAAAATTTAACTACAGTTCAAGAAATTGATATGAGCGATTTTTATGTTCAAACAGAAACCACAGAAGACTTTTCAAACAGAGGAAATTCCGAATTACATAAATGTGAGTCTATGTCAGTGTTAAATAGACAATTAAAAGAAAATCCAAGTTTATACAATAAAATGTATAACATTGAATTACACACAAGACAACTAATTGCTGGAAAAAAAGGCGGTAACGGCGGTGGCAATGGCGGTGGCAATGGCGG
>JAQRMW010000030.1:24070-33974 GCA_028599075.1 Urechidicola sp.
GGCGGTGGCAATGGCGGTGGCAATGGCGGCGGTGGCGGCGGAAGTGATCCAACTCCTTATACTGGTGCAGTTTCTATACCTGTAGTTATTAACATTCTTGAAGATAATGCTGGCGATGTAACACAAGCTCAAATTAATACTCAAATAGGAATCTTAAACGAAGATTTCAACAATAATAACCCAAATACAAGTGGTGCTCCATCTGAATTTGCTGGATTAGTTGCAGATGTGAATATTACATTTACTGTTGCTACAATTAACAGAAAAATTTCTACAAGAGCAACATGGGGTACTAGCAATGCTATGAAAGATTCTGGTCAAGGTGGTATTGATGCTACTGATACATCTACATATCTAAATATTTGGGTGTGTAATATTGGTGGCGGTATCTTAGGATACGCTCAATTCCCTGGAGGAGCTGCATCAACAGATGGTGTTGTAATAGGCAATGATTACTTTGGTGAAAGTGCTGCAGGTGGAGTTTATGGTGATGGTAGAACTGCTACACATGAAGTTGGCCACTGGTTAAACTTACGTCATATTTGGGGAGATGGTAGATGTCGTCAAGATGATTTTGTTGCTGACACACCTAGTTCTGATAGAGCTAACTATGGCTGCCCAACATATCCAACAGTTCATTGTAGAACAAATGATATGACGATGAATTATATGGATTATGTTTATGATGACTGTATGTATATGTTTACTGATGGTCAAAATGACAGAATGAGAACTTTATTTGCAGCAGGAGGTGCAAGAGAAAGTTTTGTAAACTAATTTCAAAACAAATAAAACTAAAAAGGGACTTTCAAAAGTCCCTTTTTTTATATCTTTACTTTACGATGAAATCATTTTTTATATTTTTATTCTCTACTTTCATGCTCAGCAACTGTTCTGCCCAAACTAAAGATTCAATTAGTATAGAATATAAAGCAGTAACCAGAGGTAGTCAAATCTCTCTTATCGCAAATTCAAATGAAATTATTTACACCTCTTATGACAAAAATTTAGACATTGAATTATTCAAACATCAATGGAATGAAATTAGAGACTTGGTTTTAAGTATTGATTTAGATTCTATGCAAAAACTTATCCCTCCTTCTACAGAAAGTCATTTAGATAAAGCAATGATTGGGTCTTTATTAATCAATAAGAACGGTAAAATCTACGAGTCTTCAACTTTCGATCATGGCAATCCCCCTAAAGAAATAAAAGAATTGATTGATGCATTATTTGAATTAGCTGATTAATTTCAAATAATTTCTTCTTTATGATAATTATCATATTTATTACTCTACTTTTATGTAACATTTGTTACATATTTAAAATAACATGCCAATAATTAGTTATTTAGTTTATCCTCAGGAAGGTAAAAAGAACGAACTCCTTAAAAACTTATCTTTGTTTGACAACTGTGAGGTGATTCCCGCAGAAAATGAAGATATTCTTATTCTTATTACAGACACTTTTGACAATAAAGCAGAAGAGCAATTATTAGAAAAAGTAGATGCGCTTGAAAGTTTAAAATTAAGATCGATGGTTTCTGGCTTCAACTCACCAAAAAACAATTAGTATTATGTACACATCTATATCAAACAGACGTAGTTTTATAAAAAAGATGGCGATATTATCTGCAATGACTGCTGCAGCATCTATGTTTCCAGGAATTGTATTTGCCGAAGAACAACTAAAAGATTTGCCAAGTGGAGATTTGGATTGGAAAAAAGGGCCATGTAGATTTTGTGGTGTTGGTTGTGGAATTCTAGTTGGCGTAGAAAAAGGGAAAGCAGTAGCTGTTAAAGGAGACCCTAACTGTGATGTAAATAAAGGATTACTTTGTGTAAAAGGATACCATCAAATAATGTGCGTCGATGCCAAAGACAGGCTAACACATGCCTTGGTAAAGAAAAATGGAACTTACGTAAAAACACCCATTAATGATGCTTTAGATTTAGTGGCAAGTAAGATGAAAGAAACCATGGAGAATCATGGAAAGGATTCTGTTGCAATGTACACCTCTGGTCAATCTACAATTCCTGAAGGATATGTTGCCTCTAAATTAATGAAAGGTGCAATTGGTACCAACAACCTAGATTGTAATGCTCGTTTGTGTATGGCAAGTGCAGTTGCAGGGTTTTTAACCACCTTTGGTGCTGATGAGCCTATGGGTTGTTATGAAGATATTGATTCTGCAGATTATTTTATTACTTGGGGAAATAATATGGCAGAGATGCATCCTGTATTGTTCTCTAGAATGTTAGAAAATAAAAACAGAAGGGGTGCTAAAATTATAGATTTTGCTACAAGAACATCGCGCTCTAGTATGGCATCAAACAAATCTATTTTGTTTGAACCTCAAACTGATTTAGCTGTAGCTAATGCCATTTGCTATGAAATCATTAACAATGGATGGGTTAATAAATCGTTTGTTGATAAGCATTGTAACTTTAGTAAAGGATTAACCAATATTGGTTACGGAACAGAAGATAAATTCAAATTTAAAGATAAGGCTACAGGAATTTCTTTTGAAGAATACAAAACCTTTTTAGAAGATTATACACCTGAGAAGGTTTCACAATACTCGAGAGTGTCAGTTAAAGACATCAAGTATTTAGCCGCTATTTACGGAGATCCAAATAAAAAAGTAGTGTCGTATTGGTGTATGGGAATGAATCAACATACCAGAGGAACTTGGATGAATAACTTGGTTTACAATATCCATTTATTAACGGGTAAAATTTCACAACCGGGTAATGGTCCATTCTCATTAACAGGGCAGCCATCTGCTTGTGGTACAGCAAGAGAAGTTGGAACATTCACACATAAACTTCCGAAAGGAGTTGTGATGAATGAAAAGCACAGAAAATTAGCCGCTAAAATTTGGAAAGTTCCGTATGAAAATATTCCATCAAAACCGACCTACCATGCTACAGAAATGTTTAGAGCAGTTGATAGAGGTGATATAAAATTTATCTGGACACAGGTTACAAATCCAATGGTATCATTGCCAAAAACGAAGCGCTATACGAATGGGATGAAAAAAGATTCTTGCTTTGTGGTGGTTTCTGATGTATTCCCTACGCCTACTTCTGATGTAGCCGATGTTATTTTACCAGCTTCATGGCATATCGAAAAAGGAGGATTATATGGAAACTCTGAAAGAAGAACTCAATACTGGCAAAAAATGGTTGAAGGTCCAGGTGATACTACCGACGATGCGTGGATGACTATCGAAGTTGCAAGACGGATGGGATACGGTGATTTATTTCCGTATTCAAAAGAAAATCACGTTGAAGAAATTTTTGAAGAATATCGCCAATTTCACGAAGGAGCAAAACATGGAATGGCACCTTTAGAAGTTTTAAAGAAAGAGTCTGGAGCAATATGGCCATATGTTGATGGCAAATCTACTCAATGGAGGTTCAATGCAAAATATGACCCTGCTTGTACAAATGGAGAAGATTTTCATTTTTATGGAAAGCCCGATGGGAAAGCAATTATTTGGCAAAGACCTTATGAGCCTGCAGCAGAATCACCAGATAATGAATATCCTTTCTGGTTAAATACAGGACGCGTAATTGAGCATTGGCATACGGGGTCTATGACACGTAGAATTCCGGTATTACACAAAGCTGTTCCAAATGCTTATGTTGAGATGCATCCTGATGATGCTAAAGAATTAGGTTTTGCTAATGGAGAAAATGCCAAAGTAGTTTCACGAAGAGGGACTTGTGTGCTTCCAGTTTCTATTAATGAAAGAGGATTGCCTACTAAAGGTCAAGTTTTTGTACCATTTTTTGATGAGAACATGATGATAAATGATGTTACCTTAGATGCTTTTTGTCCAATATCTAAAGAGCCTGATTATAAAAAATGTGCAGTTAGAGTTGAAAAAGTATAATTATGAAACGAGCCAGAATTATATATTTAAAATCAGAAAGATCTATTGCGAACAGCATGTGACCAAATTAACAAATAAGAAAGACACATGAAAAGATTAGTTGTCATATCATTATTTACACTTTTGTTCGCAGCATTTATTTTTGTTTGGAACAAGAGTTATGAATCAGGATTAGAAGATGCTTACATCTCATTAGAGGTTGTAAATGACAATCCTTTGATTCCGTCTGAATCTGGAGTTTTTGAACGTTCAAAATTTGCTCTAGATTATGCTAAAATGCCTGTAGATAAAAATCATCAACGGAGTTTAAATTCGTATTATTCAAATAGAGCATATCCTGGAGCGCCACCAAGTATTCCGCATGATATCAAACAAGATAATTCGATAGGAGAAAACGATTGTTTAAAGTGTCATCAAAATGGTGGTTTTGTACAAAAATTTGACGCCTATGCCCCTGTTGTACCACATCCAAAAATGGTGAATTGCCGCCAATGTCATGTGGTTGAAAAAACATCCAAAGATTTTAAATCAAATTCTTTTTATAAAAATAAACCACCAACTGTTGGTAAAAACAATGCATTGTTGACTAGCCCACCGATAATTCCGCATCAAATACAAATGCGAGAAAACTGTTTGTCTTGTCATGCAGGACCAAGTGCGCCAAAAGAAATAAGAGTATCACATCCAGAGCGCGTAAATTGTCGCCAATGTCATGTGCCAAAAAATGATTCAGCAATTTTTAAAAGAAGCAGTTATGAATAGACAATCTATATTAGGCACCTTCGCTGTTGCTGTTTTATTTTCGGTTGTATTTACTTCTTGTAAAAAGGAAGAGCATCAATACCATACTGTTATTGATAAAATAGAAGCTGAAAGTCAAAATTATCAAGGAACAAGTATTTCTTCGGATCAGTATTTATCAGAAATTAATCTTATAGAAATTACAGAAGGAGATCATACTTTTTTAATTCCTGAACGGAAAAGTCAAATCAAATCATTTGAATGTAATGAGTGCCATTCAAAACCAATAGAAGAATTAAAAGGAGAAGGGCATGGGCAAAAAGCCCATTGGGACCTTACATTAATACATGCTAATAAAAGCACTATGAATTGTGCTACCTGTCATGATGGGTCTAACATGGATGAACTTAAAAGTTTAACTGGAGTTAAAATTGATTTTAATAATAGTTATAATTTATGTAGCCAATGCCATTCAAAAGAACTTGATGATTGGAAAGGTGGTGCACACGGAAAACGAATGGAGAGTTGGGCGCCCCCAAGAGCTTCATTAACTTGTGTAGATTGTCACAATCCACACGACCCGAGTTTTGATTCTCGATGGCCATCAAGATTTAATACGCAAACTGAAGAAGAACGAAAATAATTGTAAGTATGAGTAACACAAAAAAATGGTTTTCGCTAAACCTTCGAAATACTAAAACAGCAAACAACGATTCCTGTGGGTGTGGAAAAACTTCAGGTGCTTGTGATTCGTCTACAAATCAACATAATTTGAGTGATGCTGATTTTGATGCAGCAGTTGATACTTCGATTGCAGATGAAACACCAAAAGATGGTTTTGGTCAAGTATTCGACGTGCAAATGGATCGTAGATCAGCCTTTAAAAAGTTAACAGCAAGTTTGTTAATTGGAGCAGGAGCAGTGAGTACTTCATGTAGTGTTATTGCTGATGATGATGCAAAAGAAAAAGCACAAATAGACTGGGAAGAACAATTCAAAGGAAATTATAAGTTGATGACCAATGATGAAAAATCGGCTACGGTTGATAGGTTGGTTCGTTCTTATCAAATAAGAACTGGGAAAACAATTAGTATGTCCTCAAAAAATGCTGAAGAGGATGTGTTGTTTGGTTATGCTTTTAATATCTCCAAATGTCAAGGATATATGGATTGCGTAAATGCTTGTATCGAAGAAAATAATCAGGATCGAAATTCAGAAATGCAATACATCCGAATCCATGAAATGAAAGATGGAAAAGGATTAAATTTTAGGGAAGCGGATGATAACTATTATCATGAAGTTCCTGCAGAAGGGCATTTTTATATGGGTACACAATGTTTCCATTGTGACAATCCGCCATGTGTAGAAGTTTGTCCGGTACAAGCAACTTGGAGAGAAGAAGATGGTTTGGTTGTAGTTGATTATGATTGGTGTGTAGGTTGTAGATATTGCATGGCAGCTTGCCCTTATGATGGGCGTCGTTTTAATTGGTCTAAGCCAGAGGTTCCAGAAAAAGAGGTAAATCACAATCAGCATTATTTAGGTAACAGATTACGTAAGAAAGGTGTAATGGAAAAATGTACATTTTGCGTACAACGCTCAAGAGCTGGTCAAAACCCTGCTTGTGTTGAAGCGTGTCCAACAGGTGCGAGAATATTTGGAAACTTATTAGACCCTGAGAGCACTATCAGATGGGTTTTAGAAAATAAAAAAGTATTTAGATTAAAAGAAGATTTAGGTACAGAACCTAAGTTTTGGTACTTTATGGATTAATCCATAAAAAGATAAAATAGATTCAGAATGGGAAGATCGAAAGTTTTAAAAAGTTTAATCAAAGACAGTTTAGATACAATTACGCATGGGTCTAAAAAATACCACATTTGGATGGCGGTATTGACTTTGACGATGCTTATAGGGATGTATTGTTACTCCATCCAATTAGAAGAAGGGTTGAGTGTAACCGGAATGTCCGACAGCGTTAGTTGGGGTTTGTATATATCTAACTTTACATTCTTAGTGGGGGTTGCAGCCGCTGCTGTTATGCTAGTAATGCCAACATATGTATTAAAAGATATTGATTTTAAACAAGCCGTTTTAATTGGCGAAGGCTTAGCAGTTGCAGCCTTAATTATGTGTTTGGCTTTTGTGGTTGCTGACATGGGTGGTCCATCTGTACTATGGCACATGATTCCTGGTTGGGGTGTATTTAACTTTCCAAACTCAATGTTAACTTGGGATGTTTTGGTTTTAAACGGATACCTAATTTTAAATATCAGTATTCCTTTTTATATCCTTTTTAGACACTATCAAGGGAAAGATGCCAATCCTAAAGTATATATTCCTGGAGCGATTCTTTCTGTCTTTTGGGCAGTTGGAATTCACTTAGTAACCGCATTTTTATATCAAGGGTTACAAGCAAAACCATTTTGGAATACTGCACTTTTAGGCCCTCGCTTTTTAGCCTCAGCGTTTGCAGCAGGTCCTGCGCTTATCATTTTAATTTTAGCAATTATAAGAACATTTACTGAATTTAAAGTTGAAAATAAGACCATCAAAAAAATTGCTTTAGTAGTAACAGTAGCGGCACAAATAAATTTGATTATGTTGATTTCTGAACTGTTTAAAGAATTTTATGCACCAACACATCATAGTGAATCAGCCTATTATTTATTCTTTGGACTGGATGGAAAAACAGCCTTATTACCTTGGATTTGGACAGCCATTACATTGAATGTTTTAGCAACAGTTATTCTAACTTTTCATAAGTTAAGAAACAATTTAAAGGTATTGTATTTTGCGTGTTTTATTTTGTTCATAGCTATATGGATAGAAAAAGGGTTTGGGCTAATTGTACCAGGGTTTATTCCTGGGCCTTATGGTAAGATTGCAGAATATACACCAACGGGAATTGAAATTGGAGTTACTATAGGTATATGGGCAATGGGTGCGTTCGTATTTACTATTTTGGCAAAGACAGCAATTGGAATAGAAACAAAAAAGCTAAGGTATAAGAAGTAAAATCTAGTACCTTAACTTGCATTTTGTTTTATTACAAAGCAAAATGAGCTTCCAGTTCTTTTAATGTTTCTGGTGATGTTTTTAAGTCTTTGACCACATCTCCTTTTTCTAAAACTACAATTCTTTCACAAACTTCAGTAATATGACCTAAATCGTGACTAGAAATCAAAACAGTCAAATCTTTATCTTTTACTAAAGATTTGAGTATTTGCTTTAATCTAATTTGAGTTGTTGGATCTAAATTTGCAAAAGGCTCGTCTAAAATTACTACAGATGGGTTTCCAATAAGAGCCGCGACAATACCTGCTTTCTTTTGATTCCCTTTTGATAAATCTCTTAAGTACTTTTTCTTGCCTAAAATTTCATCATTAAAAATTTCATCAAACTGACTTATAAAAGAATCAATATCAGCTTTGTTTTGACCTCTTAAATCTCCAATAAAATAAAAATACTCTTCGGGAGTTAAGTAACCAATTAAAAAACTTTCATCAATAAAAGATCCTGTAAATTTTTTCCAACCTTCACTTTTGTCAACTTGAATATTATTAGTCGAAATAGAACCTGTTGTTGGTTTAATTAAATCTAATAACAAGTTGAAGAAGGTTGTTTTTCCCGCTCCGTTATTACCAACTAAACCAAAACTTTGCCCTTTAGGAATGTCTATATTTTTAATATTTAATACGGAAACCCCTTCGTATTTTTTTGTAATTTCTGATGTGTGTATCATAGTTTTTTCTTAGTTATCTTGACCAAATGCTTCAATCATTTTATATTTTGATGCTATATATTTTTTTACAATTCCAGCCATTATTTTTTGATGGAATATAATCCCTATTAAACCTAAAGCAATCAGAACAGCGATGGCAACTTCAAATCCTACGAGCCAATTTATAAGGCCGAAAATACCCATTGGGATTACCATTAAAGGAATCCCTATTAACCATTGTACAGCACCTGTACCTTGGAAATTGAAAGCAGCACGCTCATCTAAATTTATTTTTTTTCTATTGTAAGAGCCTCCCAATAAAATGACATGTGTGTTTACACCTATATTATAAATTGCGGCTGCAAAATGTGCTATTAAAATTTTCCACCCAAAATAGATATACGGAATTCCGAGTAAAAATAAAATAACGACACTAATTGCCATGAGTGTAAATTTTGATTTTAAATATTGTTCGTATTTAAAGTTTTGACTCATCAACATTTTATAATAACTACTATCCCAGGCCGGTATAAATTGTCCGTAATTGATTAGAAAAGTACCTGTTGAAAAAATACCGATAAAGGCATACATAAAAACCATATCTCTATACATTGGTTGTGGGTAAAAAAACAGCCCATAAAACAACCCAATTACTAAAATTAAAAATGTAGATTTTGCTCTTTTATTTCGCATCATTAATTTTAAATCTAATTGCATAAAAGGAGCAATATCTCCAAAACGCTTAGTCCATTCTAAATCTGAAGTTTTAGCATCTTTGCTTTTAGATTGAACAGATACATCAATAAATAATTTACTTTTTAGAATTTTGAAATTATAATAATAGAGTCCTAGTAAAATTGCAATTGGTGCTATTATAAATGTTGGATTTTCTGTAATACTTAAAACACCTTTTGAAATTAAATCAGTAAAAGAAACAATGTCAAAATGATTTAACCCGTACAAAGCAGCTGTAGTAGCTATTAATGGTAAAAAGGACAATTCTGTTTTGGCAGTTAGACTTTCAATTATAAAGTTTAAGAAGTTATTAATTAAGGTAATTGTAATTAATGTAAATATCCATACCAGAACTATAGTTATGTCATAATCATTTTTTAAGAGCATTAATGAAAATGGAATTATTGCAAATAGGGGTAAAAAATTAAATGCTGACATCACAGATTTACCCAATACATAATTTACAATTTGTCTTCTCTTAACAGGAAGGGTCAATAATGGTTTGACTGACATCACAGGTAGCTTCTGAAGGAAAAACCGCATCATTAAATCAACTAAAATCCAATAAAACACAAACCCATTTACCATTAAAAAAGGGTCACTTTCTGGAAATTGTTCTTTTAATATAGGAAAAATGGCAAGCCCCATAATTAAAAATGAAGCTATAATCCAAAGGCCAAAAAAGCCGATAACAATTTTTAATCCAATACCTCTTTTCCAATATGGAGAACGAAAATATTGTTTCCACTCTAGCGAAATAAAATGTTTGATCATAGTTTCTTAGTTGATTACAAGAAGTTAGT
>JAQRMW010000031.1 GCA_028599075.1 Urechidicola sp.
TAAAATAAATTATCCCTTCAGCAGTATCAATTTCAACCAACTCATTTCTTTTTCGTGCAGATAAATCTACCAAGCCATTAGGCAAGCCTTCAAAAAGGCAATCAAACACATCAAGAATATGACGAATATGACCTCCAATACTAGAATAATACGGCGCTATAGAAGTATCGCTATATTGTTGATTAGAAATTGAGTTAAGTAATTTAATGCCTCTTTCAAGGTTTTTTTCTATAGCGTTAATCATAAATTATATTCGTTGGTTATGAAAGTCTGTCGTAAATATACAGATTATTTACAGGATTAATTCAGAGAGCTCAATTAAAATAATTAATGCTTACTATCTCAACTGTTTATCAATTATGAATAATATCATATACATAATTTATTGATGAAAAAATATTAAAAATACAATCTAATCAACATAAAAAATATAAACCTTAAATTGAATCTGTAGCATGTTTATTTAACTAAAGATGAAAGATATTTGAGTATCTTTATCACTTATTATTTTTACAAATGTTATTTCCAAAAATTAGAATATATCTATCAATTATTTTCCTGTTTTTCATTTCAGGGATTCTCTTAGGGCAAAATAGCCCTCCAGAAATTACAGCTATAGGGAATCAAGCCTATTGCCCAGGAACTGCTATAAACATTGCAACCAGTGTAACGATTGTTGATATTGATGATACAGGTACAGAAGCCATGTATATCCAAATTTCATCGGGATATCAGAATGGAGAAGATAGCTTAACACTTACCGGAACACATCCAAATATCACAACAGTTTGGAATGCTACAACCGGAAAACTAGAATTAAATAGTACAAGTGGTAGTGAAATTCTATATGCAGATTTTATTGCAGCTATTGAGTCCGTAGTTTTTAATACTGCAAATACAACCGCCACAGGAGATCGCTTTTTTTCGATAACCGTTGGTGATGCAAATTACTTACAATCATCTAATCATTATTATGAATATATTTCGGATGTCGGAATCACATGGTCAGATGCAAAAGTGGCTGCTGAAGCAAGAACTTATTTTGGACTCCAAGGATATTTAGCAACTTTAGAAACTGCCGATGAAGCACAACTTTCTGGCGAACAAGCAGAAGGTGCGGGTTGGATTGGCGGTAGTGATGAAGAAAATGAAGGAGAATGGAAATGGGTTACTGGCCCCAACCCAGGGGTTGTATTTTGGAATGGTTTAGCAAATGGATCTACACCTAATTATGCCAATTGGAATGTTAATGAACCTAACCAAGCTGGCAATGAAGATTATGCACATATTACCGACCCAAGTATTGGTATTGTTGGCGCATGGAATGATTTGCCAAATGCAGGAGGAACAGGATTATATGTTCCCCAAGGTTATATAGTTGAATATGGAGGCTCTGTAGGTGACCCTATTTTAAATTTATCTGCAAGTACAAGTATTCATATTCCAGAAATAACGAATACCATCCCAAATGTAATTTGCGATTCTGGTTCGGTAACTTTAGAAGCGACCTCTAATTTGGGAACTGTTAATTGGTATGATTCAGACACAAGTACTACCGTATTATTTACAGGAAATTCTTTTATTACACCTATTATTAACAGTACAACTACTTATTACGCTGCAGCAGTTTCTGATGCAAGTTGTACCTCTGGTGTACGAGTTGCAATTGAAGCTACCGTTAATACTACTCCATCAATTATTACGACAACTGGTGAAACTTTATGCTTTAACGGAACTGGAAACCTACAAGCAACTGCAACAGCAGGTAGTACAATTAATTGGTATGCAACTATTATTGGTGGTCCAAGTTTAGGAACTGGCAATTCATTTACCACTCCAAATGTAAACACAACTACCATCTATTATGTTGATGCAACCGCCAACGGATGTACTACTTTAACACGTACCCCTGTTGAGTTAACAGTTTTGTCTCCTACGGCCCCGACTGGTGATACTGTTCAATCTTTTTGTGATTATGAAAATGCCACAGTAATTGATTTAACAACAATTTCTGGGACGAACATCCAATGGTATGATACTTTAACTGGCGGAACTGTTTTTACAGGAACTGAAGTTTTGATTAATGGACAATCTTATTATGCTTCTCAAAATGATGGCACTTGCGAAAGCATAGATAGGCTAGAAGTTTTTGTGAACGTTTATACGACTGTTATTCCAACTAGTATAACACCATTAGAAAATTGCGACAACAATTTAGATGGAGATGATACCAATGGTTTTATTGAATTTGATCTAACTCAAAAAGAAACTGATATTTTAAACGGACAACCCACTGCAGATTTTACCTTAACCTATTTTACTGATGCCGGATTTACAAATCTAATTGGTACACCAGCTACTTTTACAAATACAACTGCTGGCGGACAGACCATTTATGTGCGAATGACTAATAATTTAAGTGCTGCTTGTTTTTCTGATACTTCTTTTGAAATTGAAGTGTTTGAATTACCTGTTTTAAATACACCTCCTTTTGTTCTAGAACAATGTGATGACGATTTTGACGGATTCAATATTTTTA
>JAQRMW010000032.1 GCA_028599075.1 Urechidicola sp.
AATAAATATTCAACTAAAAAAATTGCTATTGATATCCTAAACCACCTCAGCCACAACAAAGGTGCTTCCGCCTACAAAAATCAAATCTTTATCTGTCGCTTTTTTTTGGGCAAATTGAAAAGCAGCTTGTACTGATGAATAAACTTCACCTACCAAACCAAATGTAGTAGCTTGTTTCTTTAAACTCAATGCTTCTAATCCTCTTGGAATATTTGGTCTGCAAAAATAATAGGTGGCTTTTTTCGGAAACAAAGTCAAAACCGTTTCTAGGTTTTTGTCATTTACAACTCCTAAAACAATATGTAATTTTTCAAAATCTTCCTCTTGTAATTGACGCAATACAAATCGTAAACCCTCTTTATTATGTGCTGTATCGCAAATGGTTTTTGGATTATTACTAAGCGTTTGCCAACGCCCCAATAAGCTGTTGTTTTTTACAACATTTTGCAATCCGTTTTCAATATGATTCTCTGAAATTTCATAACCCAATTCATTTAAAACACTAATAGCTTGTACCGTGGTTTTTGCATTTTGTTGTTGATAGTTTCCTTTTAAATCTAATTCATATTCTTTGCTGATATTCTTATCTGCTAAAAATAAATCAGAATGAAATTCAAGCGCTTTTTTATAAAATACTTGATGTACTTCTTCTTGATATTCACCAATAACAACAGGAATTTCTTTCTTAATGATTCCCGCTTTTTCAAAAGCAATTTCTGGTAAAGTCTCACCTAACATTTGGGTATGGTCTAAACCAATGTTTGTAATCACCGAAACTACAGGTGTAATGATGTTTGTAGAATCTAATCTCCCGCCTAGACCAACTTCAACCACCGCAATATCAATTTGATGTTTTGCAAAACTATGAAATGCCAACCCTACAGTCATTTCAAAAAATGACAACTGATGTGATTCAAAAAACTGTTTGTTTTGAGCAATAAACTCAGTTACATCATCTTCTGAAATTGGTTGTCCATTTATTTTAATTCGCTCTCTAAAATCTTTTAAATGTGGTGAGGTATATAAACCAACCTTACAACCCGCTTCTTGTAAAACAGAAGCTATCATATGACTTGTAGAGCCTTTTCCGTTTGTACCTGCGACATGAACAGATTTAAATTTTTCATGTGGATTATCGAGGTGCTGAGATAATAAAATACTGTTGGTTAAGTCTTTTTTAAAAGCTGTTTTCCCTTGATTTTGATACATCGGAAGTTGAGAAAACATCCAGTCTAAAGTTGCTTGATAATTCATTAATTAGAAAGAGAAAAACGATATTTAATAATTCCTATTTGCTTAACCCCTGCACTAGAATCAGCTTGCCAAGTAGTTTTCAAAGCTGCTTCTTTGGCTTTAGACAACAAGCATGGAGCAGTATTAGTAGAGCCCTTTGTGCCTGCATTTGCTTTAATAACTTTTCCAGATCTATCAACTTCTATAGTAACAATTACCAAGCCTTCTTCTTCACATTCATAGGCGGGTTTAGGTTTAATGATAGCTGTTCTATCACCCAATTGATAGTCGCCTCCGCCTCCACTACCACCGGTTCCGTAATAACCAGAAGCATTTGGATCTCCATTTACATTTCCTTTATCACCACTTATAGTGTCGTCACCTTCTCCACCAGAGTTGCCATCATTATTATTCAACCCTCCCATCATAGCATCAAGTTGACGTTTTTTATCTTCCTCTTCTTTTGCAATTCTATCTGCTTCTTCCTGAGCTTTTCTTTCTTCATCAGCTTTTTGTTTTGCTATTCTAACAGCCTCCGCTTTCGCTTCACGTTCGGCTTCTTCAATCTTTTTCCTTTTCGCTTCTTCCGCTTTTATTTTGATAGACTCATCCGATTCGCTTGTCAACACCTCTTCTGATGGAGCATCATCTGGAGCCACTTCTTCAACCTTCTCTTCAATCACTTCTTCTGGAACAACTTCTTCTTCTGTAACAACTGGTTTCTCTACCGTTTTTACAGGTTTTGTTGGCTGAATATTTCCGCTCCCTAAATTCGATGTTCCAAAATTAACAGCTATCCCAGATTCAATAGGAGGATCTAAATACTTTAATCCAAAAAAGAAAATCAACAATAACAACAAAATCATAATGATGGTTGTAATCGTTGCAGATTTACGTTTGTGTATGGTGTCTAGTAATTTCACTCTTTAGTTGTTGGCTGTTGGTTGTTAGAACTTAAAAATATTATTTGGGGCTTGCAATTTGGTATTTCTCTACTCTATTGTCTTTTTTCTCATTTTGGCCTCACTGCTAGAATCACTTTAAAATGATTTCTATTGGCAATGTCCATCACCAAAACAGCATTCTCAATTGGCACTCCTTCTTCGGCTCTTAATAATATGGTTGGCTTCTCTTGACCAGCTAATAAAATTCTAAGTTCTTCTTCAATATTTCTTTCTGCTACCTTATTATTATTGATAAAATATTTAGCGTTTTTCTTAATGCTCACCGCAACATTTTTTGTGTTGGTTGATTTTCCTTTAGCCTTGGGTAAAATCATATCCAAAGCATTTGGCGCATTCGAAGTCAACATAAAAAACACCAACAATAAGAATACAATATCGGTCATAGAACTCATACTGAATTCTGGACTTACTTTATTTCTTCCTTTAAATTTCATACGTTGAATTGAATGATTGAAAGATTAAATAATTTAATTATCTAAACTGGTTCGTTTAATAAATCTAAAAACTCTACTGCTTTCGCCTCCATTTTATGTACCACTTTATTGGTTTTTACCACCAAATGATTGTAAGCGATGTAAGCAATAATACCAACAATCAAACCCGCTACGGTTGTTGTCATTGCAACATTGATTCCACCTGCAAGGGCACCCATATCTGCTTGCCCTCCGCTAGTTGCCATTTCGTGAAAGGCTAAAATCATCCCAATCACCGTTCCTAAGAAACCAATCATTGGTGCGGCACCTGCTACGGTTGCTAGGATGCTTACGTTTTTTTCTAACTTATAGACTTCTAAAGTACCTGCACTTTCAATTGCTGTATTGATATCCTCTAAAGGCTTTCCTATTCTTGAAATCCCTTTTTCAATCAATCTTGCTTCTGGTGAATTGGTTTGAGCACATAAAACTTTTGCAGCATCTAACTTACCATTCATCACATTATCTTTTATGAGATTCATAAAATTTGAGTCTGTTTTTGAAACTGCATTGATTGCAAAAACACGTTCAAAATAAATGTAAAGTGCGGTGATTAAAAGTATCATTAAAATCAAAATAACTACTTGTCCACCGATACCACCATCCATAATTAAATTATAGATAGACAATGTTTTTTCTTCTGATAAAGCTTCTTCTAGAACTTCTTGTGCTTCTTGTTGCATCTTATATAAAAGTTTAATTCTGTATTTGTAACGGAATAAATTATTGGAAATTGTAAACCTTAATGGATATTAAAAACCCGAGAAAAATCTCGGGTGAATTAAGTTCTTATAATATTGCTCTCATTCCTATGAAAGCAATTGAGCCGACAACAAACCCGACTGCCGCTAACCACGCTATTTTTTTAAAATACCAAAAGAAATTTATTTTTTCCATCCCCATAGCTACTACTCCTGCAGCAGATCCGATGATTAACATACTACCACCTGTACCCGCAGAGAAAGCTACAAAATGCCATAGCGGGTGATCAATTGGTTCTTGAAACATTCCCATACTAGCTGCTACTAATGGCACATTATCTACCACAGCAGAACCAACTCCTAACAACATCACAACAACATCTGTATTCGGAATAATTGTTTTTAATGATTCGGCACCAACAAATAATAGTCCTAAAGATTCTAAAGCAGCAACTGCCATTAATATCCCAAAGAAAAATAATACACTCGGCATTTCAATTTTTGCTAAAGAAGAATGAACTGGACTATGAAACCCATGTGAGTCATCACCTTCTTGATCTACAACATTAGAAATACTAAACTGTGAACGACTGTATAGTTCTGCAAAAACCCCAACAATCGATAAAGACAACATCATACCCACATAAGGAGGTAAATGTGTAATCGTTTTAAAGAAAGGAACAAAAATTATTGCGCCCAAACCAATATATAACATTGTTGCACCGTATTTACTTACCGATCCTTTGATTTCTTTAACAGTATCAATATTGCCTTTAAAAGGTTTCATAAATGTTGCAATTGTTACTGGAACGACCATACATAACAATGAAGGAATTATCAAATGTTTTATTAAACCTACAGTTGTAACTTTTTTACCAATCCACAACATTGTAGTTGTTACATCACCAATTGGTGACCATGCACCACCAGCATTTGCTGCTATAATAATTAAACCAGCAAACCATAAACGTGTAGTCTTGTCTTTAATTATTTTTTGTAAAATGGTGATTAATACGATTGTAGCTGTTAAATTGTCAATAATAGCTGACAAGATAAAAGCCAAAATTGCAAAAATCCACAATAATTTTTTCTTACTTTTTGTTTTAATATAATTCTTAAACGTTGCAAAACCATCAAAATAATCAATGATTTCTACAATAGTCATAGCACCTAATAAGAAGAATAATATCTCAGCCGTTTTTCCTAAATGATGTAGTAGAGTTTCTTCTAAAAGATGGTGTTTTTCTTCGCTAGCAAAACCTGCAAAGCCATCAACTAAACCATGTACGCCAGAATCAAACCACATCTTAAAATCATCTAACCCAAAAGCTACTAGAGCCCAAAGCATTGCCATCATTGCCAAAGCTGGAATTAATTTGTCTATTTTTAAATTGTGTTCTAAAGTTATTGCTAAATAACCAATGATAAAAATGATGATGATTACTGTTTCCATGTAGTTAGTTTTATGAAGTTTTTAAATTGATTTTATGAATATTTTTCAAAAGCAATGACACAAATATATCAATTCGGAATATATATTACGCCACTACTATGGTCTTTTTTTGCACCCGTTACAGATTGCAAACAATTCACCTTATTTTCTATTCTTAGTAAACCTAGAAATGCAAAAATCAGAGCCTCTTTAAAATTGATAATTGTAGTACTCGGAATCACAACCTCTACTGAAGTAATTCTATCTAATTCACCAATCATAAAAGAATTAAAGGCTCCACCACCAGTAATTAATAGTTTTCCGTTAGATGTAATTTTTTTCGAGATTTGAAGAACCGTATGAGCCACAAAAGTTCGTAAAACATCTTTTACTGATAAATTGTATTTATCGATTAATGGAAAAATATCTGACACCACAAATTCATATCCCAAAGATTTTGGAATACTGCCTTTGTAAAAAGGTAGCTGATTTAATTCGGTAAACAAATCATTATTTATTTCTCCTTCGGATGCTAATTTACCTCCATCATCATATTCTAACCCCAATTGATTTGCATAATGATTCATCACAATATTTACAGGACAGATATCAAAAGCTTTTCTAATACCATTGTCATCAAAGGATATATTAGCAAAACCACCCAGATTTAAACAGTAATCATATTCTGCAAATAACAATTGATCTCCAATCGGAACTAAGGGCGCCCCTTGCCCTCCTAATTCTACATCTTGTGTTCTAAAATCACACACTACTTTTTGATTAGTAATGGCAGCAATTTTTTCTCCATCACCAATTTGAAGTGTGTACCCCTCTTCTGGCTTGTGAAAAATAGTATGACCATGTGATGTTATAAAATCAATTTTTTCGATGGATTTATCGGTAATAAATGTATTTATCAATTCTCCTAGAAAGACACCGTATTCAATATCTAGTTTTTCGATTTCATCTGATGATTGATTGAAAGCATTTTTAAGTTTTTGTTTCCAACCATCAGTATAAGGAATTGTATCTGCATGAATAATTTCAAATTTATAGTCAACATTAAAAGAAGTATAAACAATATCAACTCCATCTAACGAAGTACCACTCATCAGCCCTATAACATGTCTTTTATTATTTTGCATCCAACAAATATACAACTGAATTTGGTGAATATTTAATTGCAGAATACATATTTATCGTCCGCAAAAACTAGTATATTTGTGAAATGTTTTAAAAACCCGCCTTAAAATTATAAACTATGGATTTTAACTTGACAGAAGAACAAATCATGATTCGCGATGCAGCAAGAGATTTTGCACAAATAGAATTATTACCAGGAGTTATTGAACGTGATGAGGAGCAGAAATTTCCACATGAGCAAGTCAAAAAAATGGGAGAATTAGGTTTTCTCGGAATGATGGTTGATCCAAAATATGGAGGTGGCGGAATGGATGCTGTGTCTTACGTTTTAGCAATGGAAGAAATTTCTAAAATTGATGCTTCAGCATCTGTTGTTATGTCAGTAAACAATTCTTTAGTTTGCTGGGGATTAGAAACCTATGGAACTGAAGAACAAAAACAAAAATACTTAACCAAATTAGCAACAGGAGAAATCATTGGTGCTTTTTGTTTAAGTGAGCCAGAAGCTGGCAGTGATGCAACTTCACAAAAAACTACAGCTAAAGATATGGGTGACCATTATTTGGTTAATGGTACTAAAAACTGGATTACAAATGGTGGCACAGCAAGTGTTTATTTAGTAATCGCACAAACAGATCCTGAAAAAGGGCATAAAGGAATCAATGCTTTAATTGTTGAAAAAGATATGGAAGGTTTTGTGGTGGGGCCAAAAGAAAATAAATTAGGTATTCGTGGTTCTGACACACACTCTTTAATGTTTACAGATGTTAAAGTTCCAAAAGAAAATAGAATTGGCGAAGATGGATTCGGTTTTAAATTCGCTATGAAAACTTTAACTGGTGGTAGAATAGGAATTGCATCTCAAGCATTAGGAATAGCTGCTGGCGCATACGAATTGGCTTTGCAATATTCTAAAGAGCGTAAAGCTTTTGGAAAAGAAATTAGTAAACACCAAGCAATTGCCTTTAAATTGGCAGATATGGCAACTGAAATTGAAGCTGCAAGATTACTCTGCTTAAAAGCGGCATCAGACAAAGATAATGGCGATGACTATTCACAATCTGGCGCCATGGCAAAATTGTATGCAGCAGAAATGGCTATGCGAACTACTGTAGAGGCTGTTCAAATTCATGGGGGCTATGGTTTTGTAAAAGAATATCATGTAGAGCGATTGATGCGTGATGCCAAAATCACTCAAATCTATGAGGGCACTTCTGAAATCCAAAAGATTGTAATCTCGAGAGGTATCTTGAGAGATTAGAAATAGATTTGGATTGAAATCTCGAGAGGAATTCTGAGAGATTAGAAATAGATTTGGATTGTAATCTAGAGAGGAATTCTGAGAGATTAGAAATAGTTTTATTGTAATCTCGAGAGCTATCTTGAGAGATTATAAATAGATTTGGATTGTAATCGCGAGGGGATACCGAGAGACTAGAAATAATTGTTAAATAAACTTTTTCCCTTAAAATCTGTTTTTTTAAGATCTGGTTAATAGCAACACTTTGCAATTTGGGCAACTAATCTTTTAGCTAGGATACTGGACGCCTACTCATTCGAAATGTTTTATTGAATTATTATTAATAATTGTCTTTTTTTGATGTATTATATTTATCAAACTTATCTTATTGATAAATATTATTATGCTAAAATGTGGTTTTTATGAATTATTTTTAAATAAATTTTATTTTTATCATATTCTCAAAATAAAAGGAAAAAAACAACAACCCTCATTTTTCACAATCCCATAGAAGTTACTCAATTATCATACTCGTATTTTATCCTTTATTTTTTTGACAACCCCTTATAAATCTAAAACGTTTTAGAGGCTGTAAGCCTTTCTAACATTAGGATTTAACTTTTTTTTATAAATACATTTGTGGCATTATTAATCACAAATATTTATAACATGAAGAAAACTTTATTAACAGTATTTACAATTTGTAGTTTAAACTCCTTTGCACAAGAAGTAGATAAAACTGACGAAAAATCAACAGAAGAAACAAAAATTCAACAACTACTAAAGAACGTTTCATTAAGTGGAAGTATTGATACTTATTTTAGGCAAAATATTGGTGGTCCAAACGGTGAAGACGCAATTGCACCAAATACTTCTTTTGCTAATTTAAATGGTTTTGCGCTAGGTATGGCTAACCTGGTATTAAGTTATGAAGGAGAGAAAGTTGGATTTACAGCAGATTTTGTTGTAGGTCCTAGAGGTGAAGATGCCACTTTCCTATCTCCATTTTTAAGGCCTGATGGAACATCGAGTATTATCAATCAGATGTTTGTTTATTGGAATGTAACTGATAAGTTAAAATTAACAATGGGTAACTTCAATACTTTTTTAGGGTATGAAGTAATATCACCTGTAGGAAATTTTAACTATAGCACGTCATACATGTTTTCGTATGGACCATTCTCTCATACAGGAATTAAAGCAGATTATAGTATTAATGATGATTGGTCAGCATTAATTGCTGTAATGAATAATACTGATGCTACTGAATTTAACTTTGACAATAACTACACTTTAGGGGCGCAAATTGGATTCAAAGGAACTTACTTAAATTTCCTTTACGGAAAACAAGGTGGCAATACCGATGCAACTTTTCAAGCAGACATTACAACAGGTTTTGATTTAACTGACGCTTTCTATTTAGGCTTAAACTCGACCTATAACACAACTGATGAAGCAGCATTTTACGGAGTAGCTTTGTATCCACAATACTCGTTTTCTGATGCATTCGCTCTTGGATTAAGAGGTGAATATTTTGCAGAAATTGAAGGTGGAGCTGGTGCTATCGGCGGTTATGACCTAGAAGGTGATGCCAATGTGGTTGCTTTAACATTAACAGGATCTTATGCTATTGGCGGACTAACTATTAAACCAGAATTAAGAATAGACAACACAAGTGAAGATACATTCTTAGATGCAGATTTAGATCCTACTTCATCATTATCATCATTTGTACTAGCAGCAATTTATTCGTTTTAATTAATAAAATAAAACTATTTATCATGAAAAAAGTAGAAGCAATTATTAGAAAATCAAAATTTTCAACAGTTAAAGAAGCCTTACACGACGTTGGAGTTAACTTCTTCTCTTATTGGGATGTAACTGGTTTAGGAAATGAAAAAGAAGGACATGTATATCGTGGCGTAGCATTTAGTACAAGTGATATCCAACGTAGATACCTATCAATCGTAGTGAATGATGATTTTGAAGCAATAACGATTAAAGCAATTGTTGAATCGGCATCAACAGGTGATGTTGGTGACGGTAAAATCTTTGTTTCGAACATCGAAGAATGCTACAGAATTAGAACCGGAGAAAAAGGTGGAGATACCCTTAACTAAATCATTAACCTAACAACTTACAACACTTTATTATGGAATTACTTACAATAAATAACGTATGGATGATGATCTGTACAGCACTCGTTTTCTTTATGCATTTAGGATTTTCGCTCCTTGAAATCGGGTTAACAAGACAAAAAAACACACTAAACATTTTATTTAAAAATATTTTTATAATCACCATAGGGTTACTTTTATATTGCCTCGTTGGATTCAATTTAATGTATCCTGGTAATTTTAATGGATTCTTTGGATTTGCAGGATTTGGCTTAGATGCCATAGCTGCTGCTGACCTAGCTTACAATGAAGGCTACACTTACTGGACAGATTTCTTATTCCAAGGAATGTTCGCTGCAACTGCTGCGACAATCGTTTCTGGTGCCGTAGCAGAACGTATCAAATTAATACCATTCATGATTTTTGTAATCATATATGTAGGCGTTATTTATCCAATTGCTGGCTCATGGAAATGGGGTGGAGGATTTTTAGACCAACTAGGTTTCTACGATTTTGCTGGCTCAACTTTGGTCCACTCAGTAGGTGGATGGGCTGCTTTAGTAGCTGTTTGGTTATTAGGATCTAGAATTGGAAAGTTTAAAGATGGAAAACCGCAAGCAATCCCAGGTCACAATGTACCGCTAGCAACAGCCGGAGTTTTAATTCTTTGGTTAGGTTGGTTCGGATTTAACGGAGGGTCAGTCTTATCTGCTGAACCTGGTGCAACATCTTTAGTATTAGTTACAACTTGTTTAGCTGCTGCGGCAGGTGGTGTTGCAGCATTTTTAGTATCAACAGCCTTATATAAAAACTTTGATTTAACCATGTTCTTAAATGGTATTCTTGGAGGACTAGTTGGTATCACAGCAGGTGCAGATCAAATGGGACCAACAGATGCAATCATAATCGGAGCTATAGCTGGTATTATAATTGTATTTGCCGTTTCATTAATTGATAGATTAAAATTAGATGACCCGGTGGGGGCAATTGCTGTTCACTTAGTTTGTGGAATTTGGGGAACTCTAGCAGTTGGTATCTTCGGAGCTATGGCTGGATGGAGTCAATTTTTAAGTCAATTAATAGGAGTTGGAGCGTATGCAGTCTTTTGTATTGCTACATCATTTATCATCTTTTATGTGCTAAAGAAAACTGTTGGAATCAGAGTTCCAGAAAGAGAAGAGTTAGAAGGGTTGGATGCTCATGAACACGGTATGAGTGCTTATCCTGATTTTAGAATGAACGAACATTAAGAGTATTAATTGCCAAACTGAGCCTGTCAAAGTTTTTATAACACCCCTTTCAACGAAACATAAACAAGCTCAGACTAACTAGTAACTTTACAGAAACATCCTTACTTTATTGTAAGGGTGTTTCTTGCTTTTACCAATATCATAATCTATCAATGAAAATTTAGATATATTAAATTATATACATGCTATAATTCTATTTATTACATTTCTTTAATCACTTATTTATTTTTAATACATTATCTTTATTATATTCTGTAAATTTGTAAACTTATTACAATGATTATGAAGAAACAGGGATTATACTTACCAAAATTTGAACACGAGAACTGTGGAGCTGGATTTATATGTAATTTAAAAGGAGAAAGAACAAATCAAATTATACATGATGCACTAGAAATTTTAGTAAAACTAGAACATAGAGGGGGCGTAAGTGCAGATGGAAAAACAGGAGATGGAGCAGGGTTATTAATCGACATCCCTCATATATATTTTAAAAGAGTTTGTGAATTTAAAATTCCAGATGCGAGAGAATATGCCGTTGGAATGGTGTTTTTCCCAAAAATCAAAAACCAATACAACTTTTGCAAAGATATATTTGAAAAAGAAATCGAAGCACAAGGCTTATCAATCTTAGGATGGAGAACTGTACCTGTTGACTCATCAAACTTAGGAAAAATTGCATTGACTTCTGAACCAACCATTGAACAAATTTTTATTGGGAAAACTGAAGTCATTAAAGAATCCATTTTTAAAGCAAAGTTATATGCTGCCCGTAAAATTACTGAGCATACAATTGCTAGTTCAAAAATGTCTGAAAGCTCATTTTTCTATTTACCAAGTTTATCAAATACCACTTTAATATATAAGGGCATCATTATGCCCGAAGATATAGGCCCTTACTTTAAAGATTTACAAGAACCAGATTTAGTTACAAGGTTGGCCTTAGTACATCAGCGTTTTAGTACTAATACAATGCCTACTTGGGAACTAGCACAACCATTCAGATTTATGTGTCAGAATGGTGAAATTAATACTCTTAGAGGTAATGTTAGCAGAATGCGTATTCGTGAAGAAATAATGAAGAGCGAGGTATTTGGCCCTCAGATTGAAAAGTTGTTCCCAATTATTTTACCGGGTAAATCTGATTCAGCCTCTATGGATATGGTGGTAGAATTATTAACACATACAGACAGATCATTACCAGAAGTAATGATGATGATGATTCCTGAAGCTTGGGAAAAACACAAAACCATGTCCGAAGATAGAAAAGCATTTTACGAATACAATGCTTGCTTAATGGAAGCTTGGGATGGTCCTGCTTCTGTACCATTTACTGATGGTGATTATATCGGAGCCTTGTTAGACAGAAACGGATTAAGACCTTCTAGGTATACCGTTGCCAAAAGTGGTAAATTAATTATGGCATCAGAAATTGGTGTGGTAGATATAGCAGATGAAGACATTGAAAAACACGGTCGATTAGAACCAGGGAAAATGTTTTTGGTTGATATGAATGAAGGAAGAATTATCAATGACGAAGAAATAAAAAGCAAAATCGCTTCTGAAAGACCGTACAAAGAATGGTTAAAAGAATATCGCTTACATTTAAAAGACCTTCCTTATACAGCTGATTATTGCCCAATCGAAATTTCTGATTACAAAACAAGACAGCGATTATTTAATTATACTTTAGAAGATATTCAAGAAATAATTACCCCAATGGCAATTGCTGGAAAAGAAGCTTTAGGCTCAATGGGAACTGATACTCCTTTGGCTGTTTTATCTGATAGACCTCAATTAATCTCTAATTACTTCAAGCAATTATTTGCTCAAGTTACCAACCCTCCTTTGGATGGAATTCGTGAAGAAATTGTTACTGATATTAGTTTGGCTTTAGGTAAGGATAGAAATATTTTTAGTATTACCGAGCGCCAATGTAGAAAACTACGTATTCAAAATCCAGTGATTTCTAACAAGGATTTAGAAAAAATCAGAAACATATCAGTAGATAAATTCAAGGCAGAAACAATTGAAATTCTATATCCTAAAGAAAAAGGGTTAAATGGTTTAGAGGATGCCCTAGACAACATCATCTTACAAATTACAAAAGCACTCGACAGAGATACAAATATTATTATTTTGTCTGATAGAGGTGTCAACAAAGAAATGGCTCCTATCCCATCATTATTGGCATGTTCATTTGTAAATCATCAAATGAACCGTTTACGAAAACGTTCGTATTTCGATATTATCATCGAATCTGCAGAACCTCGCGAGCCGCATCATTTTGCAACCTTATTTGGATATGGTGCCAGCGCAATAAATCCGTATATGGTAAATGAAATTATCAGAACGCAAGTGCGCGATGGTTTTATTACAGATTTAGATGAACAGCAGGCTGTCAACAATTTTAACAAAGCAATTGGAAAAGGTATTCTAAAAGTGATGAACAAAATCGGAATCTCAACCTTACATTCATATAGAGGTTCTCAAATTTTTGAAATCGTTGGGTTCAATTCTCAATTTGTAGAAAAATATTTTCCATACACCGCTTCTAGAATTGAAGGAATCGGATTGTATGAAATTGAAAAAGAAATCAACGAACGCTATAAATATGCATATCCAGAAAAAATTATCGATAAAAGGTTGGGATTAAATATTGGTGGCGATTATAGATGGAGGCGTAATGGGGAGCGCCATATGTTCAATCCAACTACGGTTTCAAAATTACAGCAAGCTGTTCGTTTAAGCGATCAGAAAAGTTATGATATCTATGCAAAAGCCATTAATGAGCAGTCAGAAAATTTAATGACAATTCGTGGGTTATTTGAATTCGACAATCTCGATCCTATTCCGATAGATGAAGTAGAACCTTGGACAGAAATCGTAAAAAGATTTAAAACTGGTGCTATGTCTTACGGATCAATTTCTAGAGAAGCACATGAAAATTTAGCCATTGCTATGAACCGAATAGGAGGTAAATCTAATTCTGGCGAAGGTGGTGAAGACAGAAAAAGATTTACACCAGATTCAAATGGTGATAGCCGAAACTCAGCAATCAAACAAGTTGCCTCTGGTAGATTTGGAGTAACATCGCACTATTTAACAAACGCCAAAGAGATTCAGATTAAAATGGCACAGGGAGCTAAACCTGGAGAAGGTGGACAATTACCAGGAGAAAAAGTATTGCCATGGATTGCATCGGCAAGAAATTCAACTCCATTTGTTGGATTGATTTCCCCTCCTCCACATCACGATATTTATTCGATTGAAGACTTAGCGCAATTAATTTACGATTTAAAAAATGCCAATCGTGAAGCTAGAATCAATGTAAAGTTGGTTTCAGAAGTTGGGGGTTGGAACCATAGCTGCTGGAGTATCAAAAGCAAAAGCCGATGTTGTTTTAATTTCTGGATATGATGGTGGTACAGGAGCATCTCCCCTAACCTCATTGAAACATGCAGGCTTACCTTGGGAACTTGGTTTGGCAGAAGCGCAACAAACGTTAGTACTCAATAATTTGAGAAGTAGAATTGTTGTGGAGTGCGACGGACAATTAAAAACAGGTCGCGATGTTGCTATCGCCGCTTTATTAGGTGCCGAAGAATTTGGATTTGCAACTGCTCCTTTGGTAGCATCAGGTTGTATTATGATGCGTAAATGTCATCTCAACACATGTCCGGTTGGTATCGCAACACAAGACAAAGAATTGCGTAAAAACTTTAAAGGCACCCCAGAACACGTCATCAATTTTTTCTACTATATCGCAGAAGAGTTAAGAGGTATCATGGCGCAATTAGGGTTTAAAACTTTGGATGATATGGTGGGTCAAACACATAAAATAAATTCAAACAAAGCTATTACACATTACAAAGCAAAAGGATTGGATTTATCATCAATCTTACACAGGCCAGAAGCTTATAGCAAAATGGATGTAAAGAATTCTGAAAAACAAGATCACTGCTTAGAGGGTGTATTGGATTTTAAAATCTTAAAAGATGCTGAGAAAGCAATCAATAAAAAAGAGCCTGCCGTTTTAGAATATCCAATCAATAATATGAATCGTACTGTTGGAGCCATCATCTCTAACGAAATTTCAAAAAAACACGGTCATAAAGGGTTAGCAGAAGACACATTGAGAATCAACTTTAAAGGATCTGCAGGACAAAGTTTTGGAGCATTTGGAGCACATGGTTTAACTTTTAATATCGAAGGAAACACCAATGACTATTTAGGAAAAGGATTGTCTGGAGCTAAATTAATCATCAAAAAACCAAGTGCATCAACTTTTGTGGCCGAAGAAAATATCATTGTTGGGAATGTCTGTTTGTTCGGTGCTGTAGCCGGTGAAGCCTATATCAACGGAATTGCAGGTGAACGTTTTGCAGTTCGTAATTCTGGAGCAATCACAGTTGTAGAAGGCGTTGGAGATCACGGTTGCGAATATATGACTGGTGGAAAAGTAGTAGTACTAGGTAGTACAGGCCGAAACTTTGCGGCAGGTATGAGTGGTGGAATTGCGTATGTATATGATCCAGAAAACAAATTCATCAATGGGTTATGCAACACTGAAACCATAGAATTTGAAGAAATTTTATCAGAAGATGCGGCAGATTTAAAAGCAATGATCGAAAAACATGTCGCTTTAACTGATAGTAACAAAGGCAAAAAAATCTTAGAAAACTGGGAAACCAGCTTACTTAATTTTGTAAGAGTAATGCCAACAGAATATAAACGAGCGTTGGAAAGGTTGGCTACAGAAGAGCCTCAATTTGAAGAATTAACAGCATAAGACGATGGGAAAAGTAACAGGATTTAAAGAGTTTAAAAGAGAGGACGAATCATACATCGCTGTAAAAAAACGTGTAGAGAATTACAAAGAATTTACCGTTCCTTTAACAGACAAACATGCTACTGAACAAGGTTCTCGTTGTATGGATTGCGGAATTCCATTTTGTCATAGTGGTTGTCCGTTGGGAAATTTGATTCCTGATTTTAATCATATGATTCATCAAGGTGAATGGCAAAAAGCCTCTTGGATTTTACATTCTACCAACAACTTTCCAGAATTTACAGGGAGATTATGTCCTGCTCCATGTGAAAAAGCATGTGTACTCGGAATTATAGAAGACCCTGTATCTATCGAAAATATTGAAAAGAATATTGTAGAACGAGCATTTAAAGAAGGCTGGATAAAACCACAAGTTCCTAAAACAAGAACTGGTAAAACGGTGGCAGTAGTTGGTTCTGGCCCTGCGGGTTTAGCAGCAGCGCAACAATTAAATAGAGCTGGACATTTGGTAACAGTTTTTGAACGTGATGATGCTATTGGCGGTTTATTACGCTACGGTAT
This sequence comes from Urechidicola sp., assembly GCA_028599075.1. Classification (GTDB taxonomy): domain Bacteria; phylum Bacteroidota; class Bacteroidia; order Flavobacteriales; family Flavobacteriaceae; genus Urechidicola. Next base: position 15,908 of record JAQRMW010000032.1, read on the forward strand.
CCCAAATTTTAAATTAGAAAAAGGAATCATTGATAGACGTGTCGCTATTTTAGAAGCTGAAGGAATCACTTTTAAAATCAATGCAAATATTGGTGTTGATATTCCAGTTTCGGAGTTGGATAATTTTGATGCGATTGTATTGTGTGGAGGAGCAACTACAAAAAGAAGTTTACCAACAAAAGGAATTGAAAGTAAGGGTGTAGAACAAGCAATGGATTTCTTAACACAACAAACCAAAGTTGTGTTTGGGCAAGAAATTGACAATCAAATTTTAGCAACTGATAAAAATGTGATTGTGATTGGTGGTGGTGATACGGGTTCTGATTGTGTTGGTACATCTAACAGGCACGGAGCAAAATCGGTAACTAATTTTGAAATTATGCCAAAGCCCCCGATTGATAGAAGCGAAACTACTCCCTGGCCATTTTGGCCTTTGCAACTTAAAACTAGTTCTTCTCATGAAGAGGGTGTTGAACGTAATTGGCTCATCAATACCAAAGAATTTATCACAGATGCAGATGGAAACCTAACCGCATTAAAAACTATAGAAGTTGAATGGGAAATTGTTCCTGGTCAACGACCTGAATTGATAGAAAAAGAAGGAACAGAAAAAACATGGCCTTGTGATTTAGCATTATTAGCATTAGGTTTTACAGGTCCAGAAGCTACTCTAGCAGATAAATTAGGATTAAAAGTGGATGCCAGAAGTAATTACCAAGCAACAAATTACCAAACCAATAAACCACATGTTTTTACTGCTGGTGATATGCGCCGTGGACAATCATTAATTGTTTGGGCAATAGCAGAAGGCCGTGAAGCGGCAAGAGCAGTAGATATTTTCTTGATGGGGAAATCTGATTTAGCAACAAAAGGGAAGGGAGATATTTTGAGTGCATAGTTGTTAGTTGTTAGCTGAAATATAATCGTCTTTGCGAAGTATTGAAAATACTGAAGTAATCTTATTATAAAAACTATAATTAAGAGAATTGTCAAATCATTTCTACCTAAAAAGGATTATTTCTAAATTATTATAATATGCATTTACTCTTTTCAATTTTAGCACTATATTTATCAAGTAAAATTATTGTAAAAATTCATGAAATTAAAAGTCGTCATTTATTCAATTATAATTTTTATTTCATTAACAAGCTGTAAAAAACATAGTTTTACCAAAAGCGATTTAGAATGGCAACCTTATGAAATAGGTGACATACTAATCTTTGAATCTAATAGGAAAGAAGTTGACACAATCTTTATTACTGATATTAGTACTTATTCAAACCCTGAAGATCAATTAGGGATATTTTCAGATTATCACGAAACATTGTTTGTCTCAGGAGAAGTAACACTATTAAACCCAAAAATAGATATTTTTAAAAGACCTTATTATAGAGATGGTATTAACTTACTTAAAATGTATGCAAGTGAAGAAAGTTCAATTAAGTTTAATCTAGCAAAAATTGGTGACACTTTAAGTTATCCTACAACTAATATTTCTTTAGACAGTCTAAAGTATAAAATGAAATATTCTCCAAAAATTAAGTTAACAAACATTAATGATGAGGTTGTAAAAATCACCACTAAAGATTATTATTTCGATATGAAATTTGATCTTGCAACTTTTTATTGGAGTAAAAAATTTGGTTATGTTCGCTACGATTTTAAAAACAATTACTATTGGACACTTCAAAAATTCATTAGGAATGATGAAAATATACTAATCTAAAAAGCAACTTGTCTTTCCCTCGAACGAGGGAATCTATACATCCTAAAAATGGATTCCGCATCAAGTGCGGAAAGACAATTCTATACTTCACACATTTAAAATCACAACTCTCCTTTAAAATTTTATTTACAATTGCGTATTTGTATAGTAATGTAAAGAATACTATTTTTACAATAGCTATGTTAATCTTTCAACAGCAACTATGAAAAAGTATTACTACCTATTTATTATTGGCTTATTATTTACCTCTTGTGAATTCCTAATTGGTAAGGATGATGAACTTTCTATTAGAAGAGAAAACTATAATGGAAGTGAATGGTTATTATTATCATTATATCAATGACTCAATTATTTCTCCACTTTTTCTAAATAGAAATGGCACATTGTTAACTTCAGGTTCTATGAGAATTGATAAAAAATACAAGTATGAAGAGAAGTTTCTTAGCAAAAAATCATTAGTGTCCGATAAAGATACAAAAATAATTAAAAGCACCTCACAAGGTCAATAAAACTTAGCCAAAGTTTCAGTTTTCTCAATAGCATGGTGTGTTACCAAAAATATCTAATT
>JAQRMW010000033.1 GCA_028599075.1 Urechidicola sp.
ATCAAATAAAATATTCGGTGGTATGAGAAATTTCCTTTAAGACAAATGAGCTTTCTAAAAAACCAATATTTTCAATTTTCGAAAGTTTTGAACGCACAAAGTCGTGGTATAAATCTAGACTCTGAATATTTATTTTTAAGAAAAAATCAACTTTTCCAGCCATATGATAACACTCCTGAACTTCATCTAGAGCTTTAATTTGTTTTTCAAATGTATCAATAAACCCTTCGTTGTGATAGCGCAAAGAAACCATGCAAATAGCTGTCACTGGTCTTCGCACCAATTTTTTATCTAATAGCGCAACATACTTTTTTATATACCCTTTTTTCTCTAGTTTACGAGTGCGTTCATAAACCGGAGATGCTGATAAGTTTATGATATCGGCAATTTCTTTGGTTGTTTTTTTAGAATCTTTTTGTAAAATTCGTAGGATTTTTAAATCAATATCATCTAGAGTTTCTACCATTTCAAGTTAATTTTACTTTATTTTATATTTAATTTACGATGTAAAAGTAATAATAATGTTATTATAATCAGATAAAAGATAATATTACTTAATTATATGAAGATGAAAGATGTTTTACGTTGATATGTGTTGATATTCGTAATTTTACATTCTTACAAAAGCGCAGATAAATGAAAGTTGAAAATATTTTAGTGATTGGTGCTCATGGGCAAATAGGTTCGGTTTTAACTCAGGAATTAAAAAGGAAATTTGGTAATGATCATGTGGTAGCTTCAGATTTAAGAGTAAGAGAAGGCTTTCAAGGCTTGTTCGAAATCTTAGATGCAACCGACAAAGATTTGATTGAACAAATTGTTGTAAAATATAAGATTACACAGATTTATCATTTAGCAGCAATCCTTTCGGCTAAGGGAGAAGAGAATCCATTAGGTACGTGGGAGATCAATATGAAAACCATGTTTAATGTGTTTGAAGTATCACGATTAAATAAGGTGGATAAAGTATTTTTTCCAAGTTCTATTGGTGTTTTTGGTGATGCTGCTCCTTCTGATGCTACACCTCAAGCTACTTTTTTAGACCCTGAAACTGTTTATGGAATTAGTAAAGCAGCTGGCGAAAATTGGTCGCAATATTATTTTAAAAGATATGGTTTAGATATTCGTTCATTGAGATATCCTGGTATTATAGGTTATCAATCATTGCCAGGTGGTGGTACTACAGATTACGCTGTAGATATTTATCACAAAGCAGTAAATGGAGAGGATTTTGTTTGCTTTTTAGAAGAGCATACGGTGCTGCCAATGATTTTTATGGATGATGCAATTCGTGCTACCATTGAGTTAATGGATGCTCCAATAGAAAATATCAAAACTAGAACTTCATATAATTTGGCGAGTATGAGTTTTTCTCCTGATGAGATTGCAGCTGCAATTCAGGAAATTATTCCGAACTTTAAGATTTCATACGAGCCTGATTTTAGGCAAGAAATTGCTGCAAGTTGGCCAAAGAGTATCGATGATTCTGAAGCGAGAATTGATTGGCATTGGAAACCGAAATACAATCTAGATTCTATGTCTAAAGTGATGTTAGAGAAATTAAGTGAGCAGTATAAAACTATTGTTCAAGAATAAAATTAATTATATCATTCTGAACTTGTCGAAGAATCTCATCAAAAGTATCCTGTAAGGTTTTAAAAACCTTGTAGGTATTTATAAAAAAGTTTATTAAAAATAAAAAAAAATAGTATCATGTACGGAAATATAAAACAACATTTACAAAACGAATTACAAGAAATTGAAAAAGCAGGGTTATTTAAATCCGAAAGAATTATTACAACATCACAAGATGCCGTAATTAAAGTTTCTACTGGAGAAGAAGTAATTAATTTCTGTGCCAATAACTATTTAGGATTGTCGAATAATAAAGAAGTGATTCAAGCATCAAAAGATGTGATGGATACCCATGGTTATGGAATGTCGTCTGTTCGTTTTATTTGTGGCACACAAGACATACATAAGCAATTAGAGCAATCGATAGCAGACTTTTTTCATGCAGAAGATACTATTTTGTATGCAGCGGCTTTTGATGCTAATGGTGGAGTTTTTGAACCGCTACTATCAAAAGAAGATGCCATTATTTCGGACTCCTTAAATCACGCTTCTATTATTGATGGAGTTCGCTTATGTAAGGCGGCTCGTTACAGGTATGCAAATAATGATATGTCCGATTTAGAAAAGCAACTCATAGAAGCAAACAAACAAAATCATCGATTTAAAATTATCGTAACTGATGGAGTTTTCTCTATGGATGGTATCGTTGCTCAATTAGATAAAATTTGTGATTTAGCTGATAAGTATGATGCTTTAGTGATGGTTGATGAATGTCATGCTGCAGGATTTATTGGTAAAACTGGTAGAGGAACCATTGAACTTAAAAATGTATTAGACAGGGTTGATATTGTTACAGGTACTTTAGGAAAAGCTTTGGGAGGTGCTATGGGTGGATATACTACAGGTAAAAAAGAAATCATCGAAATTTTGCGTCAAAGATCAAGACCTTATTTGTTTTCAAATTCATTGGCTCCTGCGATTGTTGGAGCTTCTTTAAAAGTTTTCGAAATGCTTTCTGAGGATACTTCGTTGCGTGATACTTTAGAAAAAAATACCAATTATTTTAGAAGTAAAATGGAAACTGCAGGATTTGATTTGGTAGGTGCTGATGCAGCAATTGTTCCAGTAATGTTATATGATGCCAAACTTTCTCAGACGATGGCAAACAAATTATTGGATGAAGGAATTTATGTCATCGGGTTTTTCTTTCCAGTAGTGCCAAGAGAAAAAGCTAGAATAAGAGTGCAACTTTCTGCAGCCCATACCAAAGAACATTTAGATAAAGCCATAGCTGCTTTTACAAAAGTAGGTAAAGAGTTGGGTGTGATTTAAAAGATGTCATCGCGAGCTTACGAAGTAAGTGAGGCGAATTCATTTTCATTATTATTTAAGTCTTTGCGAATGAGGAACGATTGAAGCAATCTGTTTAATTAAAAGAGATTGCCACGACCTTTGGTCTCGCAATGACGTGTTGGTTAACCAATACTCTCACTATTTTAGTGTTGTCTTTCCCGCGTAGACGGGAATCTATGAGTTAACAATAATTATTTACGTCTTTGCGAATGAGGAACGATTGAAGCAATCTGTTTAATTAAAAGAGATTACCATGACCTCTGGTCTCGCAATGACACTATTTTTACTATTAATTTTTCATCATTCATTGATTGTATTATTTTAGCAATTGATGAAAGCAACTTTTCAAAAATATATCCTCAACTTTAAACAAGCTAGTGGTACATCACGTGGAATTTTACGTACCAAAGAAACCTATTTTTTATTCATCACTAAAAATGGAAAAAGAGGAGTAGGTGAGTGCGGATTGTTTAGAGGATTAAGTATTGAAGACAAACCAGATTATGAAGAAAAACTGCAATGGTTGTGTGATAATATCAACTTAGAAAAAGATTTTTTATTGAGTGAGTTCAAAGAATTTCCATCAATACAATTTGGTTTAGAACAGGCATTACTGTCTTTAAAAAGTAAACAACCATTCGAGTTATTTCCATCAGTATTTACAAAAGGAAAAGAATCTATTCCAATCAACGGATTGATTTGGATGGGTTCCAAAGACTTTATGCAACAGCAAATCAAAGATAAATTAAAATCAGGGTTCACGACCATCAAACTAAAAATTGGTGCCATAGATTTTGATACAGAATTAGATTTGTTAAAATCCATCAGAAAAGAATTTACTAAAGAGGAGATTGAATTACGGGTAGATGCCAATGGTGCATTTAATCCGGATAATGCTTTAGAAAAATTAAAGAGATTGTCAGACTTTGATTTGCACTCAATAGAGCAACCTATTAAACAAGGTCAGTGGCAAGAAATGGCAAGATTATGCGAAACGACTCCTTTGCCGATTGCTTTAGATGAAGAATTAATAGGTGTGTTTGATGTAACAAAAAAGGAAGAATTACTACTAACAATCAAACCTCAATTTATCATTTTAAAACCGAGTTTGATTGGAGGGTTTAAGGGTAGTTTAGAATGGATTGAATTAGCAGATAAAATGAATATTGCATGGTGGATAACATCAGCATTAGAAAGTAATGTGGGCCTGAATGCCATTACACAGTTTACACATAGTTTAAATGTAACGATGCCACAAGGTTTAGGAACTGGAGGGCTATTTACCAATAATTTTAAATGTCCATTAGAAATTAACAATGGACAGATACAGTATAATAGTTCCAAAAATTGGGACTTTAATTTAAAATAAGAATAAATTTGACTAAAGATATATTACGTCAGGTCGAGTGATTTTTTGAGGAACGAATAAAAATTGTATCGAGACCAAAATTAAGTTTATAGCACTTCTCGATACATTTTGAATTGCTATCGCAGATCAAAATACTCGAAGTGACGATAATAATTAACATAAAGTTTAATTTAATATAGAATGAATTATATACAACAAGCATTTTCAGGAAAACACGAATGGTGGCGCTATTTTGTGGGAATTTTAATCGCCTTGACAGGTGTTGGGATTTTTTCGATTCCGCATTCGGTAGCAATTGCTATGAAACAATTGAATGGTGATTCAATTGATATGAGCAGAATAGATGATGTGAATTACATCTTGACTTTATTTGAGCCAAACCTCAACTTGTTTTTTATTTTGTTGCCTTTTGCAGGTGGAATCATATTTTTATTAATTGCCGTTAAATATTTACACAAAATTTCATTTACAGCACTAACAACATCACGTAAAAAAATTGATTGGAAACGTGTGCGATTCTCATTTTTGTTTTGGGGAATAATTTCATCAAGCATGATTGTTTTAGATTATTACATGTCACCAGAGGATTATATTTTTAATTTTAAATTGATGCCTTTTTTAATTTTAGCAGTGATTGCTATTCTTTTGGTGCCATTGCAAACTAGCTTTGAAGAATATTTATTTAGAGGATATTTAATGCAAGGCCTAGGTGTAATTGCGAAAAACAGATGGTTTCCACTTATCATGACTTCAGTTGTTTTTGGATTGATGCATTATGCAAATCCAGAAGTAGAAAAATTGGGAATGGTTATAATGGTCTATTATATTGGTACAGGTTTGTTTTTAGGAATCATGACTTTGATGGATGAAGGCTTGGAATTGGCCTTGGGTTTTCATGCCGCCAATAACTTATTTACTGCTTTATTAGTTACTGCTGATTGGACCGCTTTTCAGACACATTCTGTTTTACGAGATACTTCAGAACCATCAGCAGGCATTGATATATTGTTGCCTGTATTGGTGATATTCCCGATTGTACTTCTTGTATTTTCTAAAAAATATGGATGGACTAATTGGTCAGAAAAACTATTTGGGAAGATTGAAGAAGTAGTTGATGTTGATGAGTTAAATGAATTAGGAAGTTAAAAACAAGATAGTTACATAAATATTATGTAGCTTTGAGACTATAAATTGTTTTGAATAATGAGAGAAGTAGTTAATCGTAAAGATGATTACTTCTCTTTTTATTTGGAAAATGATATCCTACTTTTGTTAGGAAGACAAGTAAACCTTAATCTGATAAATTACCTTTAGATGTCTTTCCCGCGTAGGCGGGAATCCATTATATCCCAGCTTAGATTCCAGCCACCACAGTAATGATGGCTTTATAATTATATGGATTCGTATAGAAAGGTTACTCTGCCATAAAAAGTATTGCAGCTTTATTAAAGTCAGATGCAGCATTGATTACATTTCTAAAACCTTCATATTCTTCTTTCGGAAAGTCATTTACTTTATAGGCTTCTTCGATAGTAATAATCAATTGATTGTCTTTTAACGTATAATCAGATTTCCAATAGCACAATTTTTTACCATCTACTACTAATTCTTTATGAATTTCTAAAGATTCTAATCCTTCTAAAGTATATCCTTTAGGGATATCAACCCTAATCGTATAATTATATTGATTTGGGTACTGCATCTCAATCGGGTTTGCACGCTCTTTTTCTTGATACAATTCACTTTGCACTCCAATTACAGTTCCTAATTTAAAGATGTAACTATCACCAGCTTCCTCAATCAATGCAGAAGATTCAATGGTGCTATTAACAATATATGGCACATTATATTCTGTTTGATTCATGTCTTGATTTTCAACTTCAAACTTTGTTGTGTGCTTATCTTCAATTCCAGATCCGGTTAATTGGTCTTTCACATCCTCTTTGTCTTGCCCTGTATAATATGTCATTAATGCACGATATAAAATAGACCAATGTCCAGTGTATTCTTGTGATTCATCAACAATTACCTTATCAAAATCATCGGTAAATGAAATATCCATCACACGTTGCACACGACTAAATTCTGGATCATATTGAGTAATTTTTGCAAAATAATAACCCATGTCATTTTGAATAAATACACCATAATTTCCTAAAATGTTTGCAGGAGCTTCGCTCAGTCTATAGTCTAATCGGTCGGGAGAAATGTATTGTTTAAGTGTAGGTAAGTAAATCAAAAATTCGCGTAAAGCATTTGGGTTGTAAAATTCTGGGTCAAACCTGTGATTATACCTATTGGCAGTTACTACAATTTCATATTCAATCTCAAAAGCTTTTAAAAAGTGTGCATATGCTTTCAGAATTCCATAACTGCTTGCTGTTCTATTTTGCAAGATAAACTCAATTTCTTCCAATTGGGGGTTGTTATTTTCTACAACATTGTAACTGCTTTTTACATAATTGTCAATAAGCATTGCTTTTTTATAATCAGAAATATCAATCGATTCATCCTTCATGATATTATTTTTGATTTCTTCAATTACAATTTTTGAAGTTTTTTCAGGAAAAAAATTACTTGCAACATTACCTACTGTATTATTCCACAAATCATCTTGCGTTAAATCTGGATTTCCAAAACATTGATAAGTAGCATAAATTTTATTGGCGTCTGCAGCTGCATAATCTTCTGTTGACAATGGTAAGATATTTGAAATCACCAACTCTTCAACCAGTATATTGTCTAAATAGGTGCGTTCAAATTCTTGGTCTGTATTATAGGTTTTTATTTGACCTAATAAGTTATTTGTTATAAAGACCATTTCGGCACGTTGGATGGTGTAATCTGTCTGAAAAGTTTCGGAGCCAAATGGTGAGTAGTCTTTTTTAAGTGTATACAGTACTTCAATTTCTGAGTCAATTTCTGCTCCTTCAATTGCAAAAATTTGAAAGTCTCCATATTCATCTACATTCTCAATTTGCTTGATGTTGTTTTCATCTAAGTCAGTTACTTTTCCATCCTTAGTAATTGTTCTTGCTTTTAATGAAACAATTTTATTTACGCGATACATCGGTATGTAGATTTGTGTATGGCGCGCAACACCTGCCTCATCATTTACACGAATAATATTATGTGTAGTTTCATAAACAGCAATGTCATTAGTGATATTTGACTGATTAAATTCAACAATCATCTTTTTTAAAATAGCGATGGATGATTCTTTAGCTTCATCACTATTTATTTCATGAATTGTTGGTGTATCAGACCAATCATAAGTTGTGTGATATTGTGAGAATCCTGAAATTGAAACTAGGAGTAGGGTTATAAATATTTTTTTTTTCATGTACTTGGTAAATTAAATTTTTTCTAAAACAATGCTTTTTTTGTAGGCTTTGATTAAACTTTTTATAAAAATGTTATAGGCTACAAATTCATCATTTTGCATCGCTAAAGTATTCAAATAGATTTGTTTGTTAACAATCAATTGATTTTCTTTTTTGGTAAATGTAAATGAGTAACCGTAATCTTCTTGTTCATTTGCAATATCTTTCGGAATTGATTTTAAAGAATATCCATCAGGAATCATAAAGGTAGTTTCATAATTTCGAATGTATTTATGATCAATTTCCTTACCATATAATTGCGTATCAATTTTAATGATATCTTTAGAAAGGGGTTTCTCTAAGTTTAAATTCAAAAATACTTTGGATCCGAATTTCTTTATATAATTGCTGATTTCTATATCATAAGAAATTGCGTAAGAACTGTCGTGTGCTGTAACATCACCCAAATTTATATTGGTATATTTTGTTTTGTTATTCCCGATAGCTAATTTGGTGCTTAGGTATTGCTCATCAGTTTTATCGTCTTTAGCAAACTTAACATCATACACAAAATTAACCATTTCATAACCTGTCATTGTTCTTTCTCCTGATGCTTTTAAAATGTCATCATCTAAAGTAACAGTTGTTTTTATGAGAGTGGTATTTTTTTCTTTAGCTTGTTCTGGTACGGTTACAATTTTATATTCAGTTTCCGTTATACCAATCATACCCTCTTTTCCTTGAATAAAAGCACTCGGCATCCCGTAAGGAACGTAATTATCTGTAGCATCTAAAAACACAATTTTGTCATCGATAAAGGCAGCGGTAATCATATGGTCATAAACTTTTCCTGTCGGTATCTCAGCATGAGAGTAAGGCTTATCTCTAGAACCAATCCATGTATGGTGTGCGTCAATGCCAACATGATTTAACATTTCGTATAATAGATTTGCCATGTCTTTACAATCGCCATAGCGTTTATTGCAAACCTTAGCAGCATCTCTCGGAATCAATCCGCCCATACCATATTCAAATGCAACATAGTTGATGTTTTTTTGTACCCATTTAAAAATAGCTTTGGCTTTTTCATCATCAGTCTTAGCATTTTTTGTTAAATCATCAGCAATTTGAAATACCTCTGACAGGTCGCTTTTTTCAATTTGATTATTAAGTGATACGTTCCAAGCATACAAATCATCAAGGTGGTTGTAGATAGCTATCTTTTTATTTTTCACCTCATAACTCTTGATATAAATTATAACATGAGGTAAATATTTAAGCATAGACAAACTGTTGCTAGTTTGTTCAAATTCTTTTACATCATTGGCTTTCCAAGTATAGATAGTTGTTTTTCTATTTTCTTTTTTTTCAAAACTGATATCAAATTCATCAAAATTAAAAGTAGCAAAACCCAATTCGATTGTATTATCAACTTCAACAGAATACACCGATTCTTTAATTGGTACACCAGATCCAAATGCAAAAGTGCTAGAAAAATGAGGTTCGTTAACTTCTTCTTTATATGTAAGTATTGTTTCAGCACCTTTAGTCACTGAAGGAAACACAAAATTAATTGTTTTACTATCGCTATAAAAAACACTACCACCTATTTGATCCTTAGTTTCAAAATGATCAACCTTCATTTTTTTATGAGTCGATGGTATCACAGTAAAGGCTTCAATATCTGTAATTTCGGTAAAGCTGTCTGTATAAATATTTTCGTTTGCGTAAAACAGTTTGTTTGATGTATTAAATTTTGCTTGTTCTAAAACATCATTTTCAATGGTAATTTTTTCTTTATCCATTGCAATTTTCAAATGCTTAGTTCTTCTGATATAGTAATAATCTTCATTGCTATAATCAATGGTTTGCCCAATGGTTATCTGACTAATCAATAAAAGAAAGAGAAGAATTTTTTTCATAAACAACTATTAATTCCCAAATATATTAATTCATAAACGCCTAAGCAATGATTGTGGTATATATTAAGATTTTTTTAACCCCCTTAGGTATTTTACGAACATTAGTTATAAAACATTTAATAGTCTTTTCTTTTTTCGTTTCTTTGTTTTATGGAAATTAAATTGCATTCTGGCTTTGAATTAAACGGAACTTCCTTTAAAAACACTCAAGAATTATTGCGTTTTTCTGAGTCGGTATCAAATTCAATTCACACTTTTTTAAAGCAATTTTTTGATGAAGCGGATTCAGTAAAATTACAAACTTCGGGCTCCACCGGAACTCCAAAGACAATTGAAATCAAAAAGAAGTCTATGGTCAATTCGGCATTGGCTACTGGAAGTTTTTTTGATTTAGGAAAAGGCACAACAGTTTTGCTATGTATGAATCCTGAATTTATTGCAGGTAAAATGATGTTGGTAAGAGCACTGATTTTAGGCTGGAAGTTAGATGTAGTTGCTCCAAGTTTAAATCCGTTTAAAGATGTAAAAAAGAAATACGATTTTTCTGCGATAGTTCCTTTGCAGGTTGCTAATTCATTGGATGATTTACATAAAGTAAAAAAACTAATTATTGGAGGTGGTGTAATTTCAAAAGAGTTAGAAAATCAATTGCAAGAACTTTCTACAGAATTTTTTGCTACTTATGGTATGACAGAAACTGTGAGTCATATTGCTGTAAGGCGAATTACGAATTACGAATTACGAAATACGAATTATAAAGTCTTGCCTAAAATTAATATTTCAAAGGATAATAGAAATTGTCTTGTAATAAATGCTCCTTTGATAACTGAATCAGAAATAGTGACTAATGATCTTGTAGAGATTATCTCAGATTCAGAGTTTAAATGGTTAGGACGCTATGACAATATAATCAATTCTGGAGGAATAAAATTAATACCTGAACAAATTGAAGGAAAACTCTCTAAAATTATTGACCAACGTTTTTTTGTTGCCGGAATACCTGATGAATTGTTAGGAGAAAAGTTGGTGTTGCTCGTTGAAATTCAAAGCGACAAAGGGTCAAAGGAGCAAAGAGGCAAAGTTAAAAAAAGAAAGATTGTCATTTCGAACGCAGTGAGAAATCTCAAAACACTAGATAAATATGAAACTCCCAAAGAGATTTATTTTATTGACAAGTTTGTAGAAACAGCGACTAAGAAAATACAGCGAGAAAAAACACTAAATATATTTACTAAAAATTTTAATTAGAACTAGGGTTTTTAAGGCTATGATTCCGATATAAAACCAAAAAGGAGTTTTTACATTTTCTTTTAATTCGTAGTAAGCCAATTTGATATTTGGGGGCATAGTTGACAACTCAAAGGTGGTCTTACAATTTGTACAAATAGATTTTCCTGTTTTACCTCCAGACACAAATGGTATTTGAAAAAAGTGTTTGTAAATTCCTAAAATAATTACTTTGGTGGTATTTGTTGAATCACATTTTGGGCAAATAATATCCGCAGATAATTCGCTTTTTAATTCCGTGATTTTTTTTTCCAGCTAACATATTCTTTACATCTCCATTGAATGATATACATGCTGTACATCATCTTCTTCCTCTAATTTTTCTAATAATTTTTCTACGTCAGCTTGTTGTTCTTCGGATAGTTTTGTTGTAGATGTTGGTAATCTTTCAAACCCTGAAGATAAAATCTCGACATTTTCTTTTTCAAAGAAACTTTGAATTGCACCAAATTGCTCAAACGGAGCATAAACGATAATTCCCTCTTCATCATCAAAAACTTCTTCAACATCAAAGTCAATGAGTTCTAATTCTAACTCTTCTAAATCAATGGTGATATCTTCTTTTTTTAT
>JAQRMW010000034.1 GCA_028599075.1 Urechidicola sp.
CTCGTCAAATAATCCTTTTTTCCCTCGTGGTTTATACATTTCTTCTGTTGTTTTTTTACAGGATAAATATACATATAATTAACTGATTGACAATGAGTTAATTTTTAGAAGTCCCCATAAACATTCCCATTATCAGAGCAATAAGAGAAACTCCTAATATACGTGTACGATATGCCCTAAAATCTCTTGAAACTAGTTTTAAAATAATTTGTGCATTCATATATCTTTATTTTTAAAAACTTTGATAGATAATACTATTGACCCTTTCATAATTAAAAGAAAGAAAGCTAAAACTACAATTAATAGTTTCCACTTATTTTGATTGAGTACCCATGATATATCCTCTTGAAAAGAATGCCAAAATTTGTTGTAGTTTACCATTATTGCCACAAAAATCATGAATATAACAAGCTGTATAATGACTTGAATAACAAGCCCTTTACTCAAGCCAAACTTGAAATAAATAGGATAAGCATAACTTTTGAAAAATAATAAAACAATCAGTGTTGATAGCCACAATATAGGATTGTAGATAATCTCCAATTCAGGATAGTTTATATTACCTCCCAGATATGCTCCAAATAGAGCTCCTAAAAAATGCACTATTAATGCTAGTAAAATCTGTATAAAAGATGTACCATACTTAGCCAATACAATCTGATTTCTTGTAACTGGTAAACTTGCAAAAAATTTATCTGTATGGTGTAGCTCATCCATAACCATAAACAACAAGGAAACAATACTACTACTCAATATTACTGCCATAAAATAAATCAGCAGTTCAGGGTCAGCACTACCATTTTCTTCTAACAAAAGGTATATAAACAGTGTGCTTATACTAAATAGGATTGCCAAACTAAATAACTGATACAGCCAGTTGGAACGAAAATCTTTAAGTAATAACTGTAGTAGCATTTTATCTGTTATTTTTTGATCTTAAATTGGTGTAAAACATAATGTCTTCTAAACTCGCTTTGTCATAAATTACATTTTTCCCAAATATGTTTTCTGTGAATCCTCTGTCTTTAGTAAGCCCTTCGAATCCAAACTCTCCAGCTCTAATACCCACAAAACTTTTTCTTGTTTCATCATTTAACAAATCATTGCCGCCTTTTACAATAGTATATTGTTCAAATACATCATCTTTCGTTTTAGAAAAAATAATCTTTCCATCATGCACATAGGTTATAAAGTCAGCAACTTGCTCGATATCCGTTGTAATATGAGATGAAAATAAAATGGACTTGTTTTCATCTTGCATTAATTCTCTCAAAAAGTCAAGTAACTCTCGTCTCACAACTGGGTCGAGACCAGAAGTAGGCTCATCCATAATTATAAAATCAGCATTATGAGATAAAGCAATTGCTATAGAACTTTTCATAGCCATTCCCTTCGAGAATTTTTTTAATTTTTTGTTTAGAGGCAAATTGAAACGATGAACGAAATCTTTGAACGCTGATTCGTCCCAGTTTTCGTAAAATGGGGCAACTGTATTTTTGAATTGTTTTAAATTCAGATGTTCATAATGATTGGGAGTGTCATATACGAATCCAATTCGTTTCTTTATTTCTACTTCAAACTTTTGATGGTCTTTATCAAAAATTTTAATGGCACCGCTTTGCTTCATCACAAGGTTCATAATCATCTTTATGATTGTGGTTTTTCCAGCTCCATTTGGCCCAATTAAACCCATAATATATCCTTTAGGCAATGAAAAGGATACGTCATCCAAACGGAAATCACCATAATCTTTAGATATTTCTAATACTTCTAATATATTACTCATTGTTGTTCAGTTCTATTATTTTACTCATTGTTATCATTGTAAAGAATACCTAACATTTCTTGAAGTTCTTCGAACGTAATCCCCAATTTTTGGGCTTCTGTAACAGTTTCAGCCATCATATCTTCAATAGACTTCATTTTCTTCTCTCTCAGCAGTTCTTTGTTTTGAATAGCTACAAAAGTTCCTTTCCCACCAACCACATCTATAAACCCTTCTTTTTCTAACTCTTCGTAAGTACGCTTTGTAGTAATTACGCTTATATGAAGTTCTTTAGCCAACTTCCGAATGGATGGTAAACCGTCTCCTTCTTTCAAATCACCCGATATAATTTGGGCTTTTATCTGTTGACCTATTTGTTGATAAATCGGCTCTGATGATGCGTTTGAAATGATTATTTTCATTTATCTACTATTACTTAATCAATATAATTGTTAATACAGTTAATAGTGTATATACTGTATATATCTGCAAACATATATAATTATCTTGATAACTACAAATTTTTAAGAGAAAGAATAGTTTTTGAGTTTATAAAAAAGTGTAGTTATGACAAAGGATAATATTACTCATGGAATAAAGTGTGAGCTTGTTTATGTACACTTTCATAATTTATTCTTATATCATTGTGACTGTAGTCAATTACACTTTTTGGAACTTCTTTTTTAATTGGCTGTAACCTAAACTGCACCCTTTTATCCCTTCCATCTGCAAAGGCAATGAACTCTCCTTGATGTAATCGAAAGAAAACATCTGCCCTACGTTTTGAGACTTCTTTTTCGCCTTTGGTAATTCGGGTGTCAAAATTTAGATTATGACCACGGTTTATACTGATGGTTTCTTTACGAACAATCTCAAAAAAACGCTCATAATATTTTGCAGTATCTGGGTCATTAACTTTACCAAAAAACTGGTAAGAAAGATTGCTTAAAATGGCTTTACTGGCTTTTTCTCCATACAACATATCATTTTGAATTTTGTCCTGCATTACATAAATGGTAGCTATATCATAACTTCTTAATGTTGCAGGAATACGATGCATATTGAGAAGCTTTATTGTTGGAGCTTCCTCCATTAAAATAAAAGAAGATTCTTGGTTTCTAATACTCATTTGTTTGATAACCGTATGCATTATCATTGCGATAATTGGTGAATAAGCAGATTCATATTTTGGATTATTCACTACAGAAATTACAGCTGGATTTTCTTTACTATTAATATTTAAAGGCACTTCATCAGCAGACAGTACCATGAATATCTTTTGAGAGCTAATCTTTTTAAAAGCATTAGCCAAAGTACTTTTTACGCCAGCCGTTTGCTTTTCTGATTCTATCCCATTGATAAAAGCACTTGCCATACTTTTAGAGGTCAAGTCTGAATTTAAAAAAGAAACTAATTTCTTGGTATTCATAGATTGAAATAGTGCAATTAAATGAGGTAATGTACAATAGGTTGGATGGCTGGTTTTGAGTTTCCAAATTAATCCACTTAACAAGCCTTCAACGGCATCTGAAAAGAATTTAGAACTTCCCGAAGATTCAGATAGGTTTTGTTCCAATAAGTTTTCAATAAGTACTCTTGAGAGTTCGTTGACACTTTCTTCATTAGGCAAATATCTTGGTGCAATTGGATTTACACGAAAATGAATTTCATCAAACGAAATGGTATAGAACTTTATGCCTTTCTCTTTAAAAAGCGGATAGGCAATTTCAGTCAGTTCAAAATCTTTGTAATCGTGTAAAATTCCGCAGAAATTATGTTTGCTAAAGTGCTGCAAGAAATTATAAATAACACTTTCAGTTTTTCCACTTCCAGCGGATCCTATAATTGATGCGCCCCGTTTGATGTTTTCGATTTGAAACTTGC
>JAQRMW010000035.1 GCA_028599075.1 Urechidicola sp.
ACAAGTTCTTTTTACATTTAAAGGAATGTGAATATCGTTATAATTATAGAAATAAAAATTTGTATATTAGCACCCTAAAATTAATCAAAGATAACCCTCTTAAGTTATCTTGAACCATTATTTTATTCATTCTTAAAAAATTTTAAATTTTTGGCTTTCGCCGAAGGAGAGTTTCCTTTCCTTGAAATAAATTATTTCTGTTTATTAATTTATATTAATCCCTTTTCTCTTAACTTCCAAAAACATTTTGCTGTTGCTTTTACATCAATAGATGCATTATGTGCCTCTTCAAAATGATTTCCAAATAATTTAAAGTGAAGTTCAGAAAGTTTTGGCCACTTATATCCAAATGGTCCATTAATTGCACAAAAAACTGTAGTACTTTCCATTGTACAAATTTTGTTTTTTGATGGGATAATATTTTTCATTCCATTTCTTATTAACTCAGAACCAATAATTTTTTCATCAAATGAAATGTTATGTGCAACAAGATATTTTACTTGTTCAATAAGAGAAGAAAAATCTTTCAAGACAGAAGATATATCCTTTCCTATAAGTAATGCTTCTTTATTAGAGATTCCGTGAATTTCAGAAGAATCTTTTGGAATAGAAAAACCATCTGGTTTTATAATAAAATCTCCTTCTGAAATCAATAATCCATTCTTATCATAGATTAAATATGCCAATTGAACAAGTCTTGGCCAATTGTTTAAATCAGTTACAGGTGCTTTCCAATTTAATGGTAATCCTGTTGTTTCTGTATCAAAAAATAAATAATAAGGATCTTTATTCAATAAAGAGGCCTTATTTTTTTCTATCAAAAAAGTCTCTCTTTCGATATATTTTCCATTCTTGAATTCTCCTACACATTTTTTTCCATCAGGATATGTAAGAGTTCCTGTTCCATTTGATAAGCCTTTTTTGAATTCGCCTACATATTTTCTTCCATCGGGAAATGTCATAGTTCCTTCTCCATTGGATTTTCCCTTCTTGAATTCACCTACATATTTTTCTCCATTCTTGAGTGTCATTATACCTGCCCCATTAATCTTACCGTCCTTATATTCACCAATAAATTTTTTCCTTTTAGGGTGAATAAAAATTCCAGCTCCGTTATATTTATCGTCTTTGAATTCCCCAACATATTTTTGACCATCCCAAAATGTTAAAATTCCTACTCCGTTATATTCATCATCCTTGAATTCCCCAATATATTTGTCACCTATTGGAAATGTAAAAGTTCCTGTTCCATTAAACTTACCATCCTTGAATTCCCCATTATATTTTTTCCCGTCAAAATATGTATACGTTCCTGTACCATTAACGCAAATGTTTTTGTCTTTATCCTGTTTTTTAGACATAATTGATTCTAATATTGTAAAAATAATGTATTCAATTTAAATTTATTATTTTTAATGATAACTCATAAATTAATTCCGAACTCTTAATATTCTACATAACTGGATTTTTCGGAGGCGTTTTTTATAACGGTTTTGGTTATGATTTTCGTTACGGAAAAGGATGCAATCATTTTCCGACTAGAACAAATATAATTAATTATGAGTGATTTTCCGATAGGAAAATCCGTAGTAATGAATTATAACCAGTGTTGCCTTTTAGTGGCTTTTATTTTTTCGTTCTGAGTGGTATTCCGCCCTGTTGCTTTTCCGTTTTTAGATTCCAATTCCGCACTGAAAGGATTCCGTTTTTAATTCATTCCGTACAGATTGGAAAATTCCGCTGTGAAATATTTCACGTTCTGCTGAGATTCCAACAATTTTATTTTTCCCGTTGTGGTGCTAATTCCCACAAAGTTGAGTTTCCGCAATTGTGCTAAAATTCAAATTCTGTAAAACTATATTTTTAGAGTTTTGCAATTTTTCCGCCATTAAAGGCAACGGTGAGTATATGGTTTTGTGGCGGTTTTTGAAACACAAAACTTTCAACTTACACCGAAGTTTATTTATTGTTAAAATGTTCATATCTAGCACCTCACCCGCCATAAACTATATACATTGTTGTGTTTTCGTGCTTTATTCTTCGCAGTCTGTCCGTGTGTTGGGCAAGCCATACTCTTTGACAAGTTTTGGTCTGTGGGTTGGCTTTTTTGAGCGACTTGGCAATGTGTATGGATGAGAAGAGCTGGCATTACTTAGATATTTTATTTTCAATTACCTTCACACTTATTAAAGGTTCATTTACTAATTGACTATACTCCGACTCAATTTTATACTTATCGATTGAAACATTCGACTCTACTAAAATCACAAACATTAAAAGTCTTACATTAGAATTCATTTTATAAAAATGTTTGAGACCTTCAAGAGTCTTCAAAGTATCATTCTTTTTACCTGTACTATCAATATATTTCGCTTCTATAATTACAGAGTTCCCTTTTATTGAAAAATCTGCATTTTTAGTATTCCCATCAAAAACAACTGCAACATTCTCAGGTTCGACACTTGGAATCCATGGACGTAAAACTAAATGAACTAGATTCTGGAAATCATATTCATTTGAAATCTTTATGGTTTCCATATTTATGTTCTTGGCTTTTGCACCATTCGAAAATTTATGTGGTACTTCCAACGATTTTTCAAGAACACCAATAATATTTTCAGATACAGAAGCCCAATTTGCGCCTAAAAATGTGTTCGGCAAATTATGCTCTTCCAATTCAGCTAAAAGTAAATCTATTTTATCACTTAAGGATGCACCAAGAAAACGTTGTCTAGTCTTTACGAGATGAAAGATTATAGAATTTAATTGGTCTTGCCATGCAGTAGTGTTTGCTTCATATTCTATCAGATTCCATAATTTCATTTTAAAATCAGCATTAAATTCTAAAACTTGGTCTTTATATCCTGATAATCCAACAATATGAATAGGCGGATTTATAGATGGACTTATTTGTATTTCTGAAAGAAAATTTACACCATTATTAGCTTCACATTCACCTGTTTTTTCGATTGGTAGGACTAAATCCAATATCATTAAGTCGTAATTATTACGATATAGAAGTCTTCTTGCTTCTTTAATACAATCAGCTAGTGCAATATCAGTTTCCTTAACATTATGGCTGTCCAATATTGTATTCTTTATTTTCTCCTGCTTAGTAGGATTATCATCTACAATTAAAATTTGAATCATTTTCTTAAATCATTTATTAATTGTTCCAATTTATTTTTCCATTCATCATTTATTTGAGAATAGAAAACATAACCTAAATAGTTTTCTGGAAATTCTTTCTTTAGGTTTGTATCCAATTCTGTAATTCTGGTTCCATCGTCAAAACTACCATGCATTGTTACAACTATTGCTTTAGTTGGAATATCTCTTAAATACATTTCTTTAAGAATTTTTTTTCCTGCCAATGGCATCCAATCACCTCCGCTATCTTCTGAAGATATGTCATAATTAGGCATACTTATATCAAGCAATAGCACATCGTAAGATTCATAGTTCTGAATTAATTCTTTTAATCCACTTATATATGAATTCTTATTGACTAGGGAAGTCTCAGGGAATTTCTCAATTATAAATTTATTTATTTGAGCTTGCTTTAATGGATGGTCTTCGATAAAAATTATTTTCATACACTTACGTCGTTAATATCAATATTCACTGTTACCCTAAATAAATTGTTCTCATCACAGATGCTTGTATTTAAACAGTTATTATCAGCACACTTCAAATCATATGTCAAAATTTTAAAAGCTTTATGATAACCTGATTTTCCTTCGCTAAGTAACTTCTTAGTATCTAATTTATCACCTTGCCATATATTTTTTAATGATTCCAACTTATCTAAATTAGTAATTTCGTTTTCAATCTCTAACTTCAAGTTATCGCTTTGACCGTTGGAGGTAGATATTTTACAAGTAATTTCAGATGTATCTTCATCACTATGTTTAATTATATTTTCTAGAAAAATCCTTAATAAGTCTGTAAAATGTGTTTTGAATTCACCTCTTATTTCACAATCATAAGCTAAGTCTTTAGTCAGATTTAACTTTTTATATGGATTACTCTTATTTGTATATTCTGAAATAATTTCGACAAGTTCAGAAAGGTGAAAATTAGAAACTTTAACTTCGCTACGCTTAAACCATCTACTTATCTTCTGTATTACAGTTTGAACTTCTGTAGAGCAATCCCTTATTGATTTAATTAATTGTTGACAAGAAGTTTGTCCAATTTGATTAGTAATATTTAATTCTAGCTCATTGAATTGGTCATTGAATTGGTCAAGAATCTCCTTTTGTATGTTTTCTCTTATTATGGTAAGGTTTTCATCTGTTTTTTGCCAAAGAACAACAAATACTTGTTGAACAAAATCTGTAAAATCTTCACAATGAATCGAAGCGATAGAGTGATACCACAACGTGTTTGCATCAAATTCGTAATTAAACCAGCCTTCTTCGTTTATTCCAGTTTTATATACCTGTAGGTGTTTCTTTATTAAATCAAAAATAACACCATCAATTTTACTAGAAAAGTCATTTAGTAAAATTTGAATTTGTTCTTTTCTATCATGTGAGTAACCATCATAAACCATGTCCCAGAAATAATTCCGGCGATAATTGGAAGTATTTCCTTCTTTCATTGTAATTAGATTATGAGTTTCGAAAATAGGTCGCAATTCTCCCACCAAAACACCATGTCTAATTCTTGTGCTTAAATAAGCAACAATTCCAAATTGACTATTTAGAAATTTATCTTTAACAGCATCAAAGAGTTCTAAATAAATATCAAATACAGGATTGTTTGAATATTCTGTTTTTTCTAGTTCAGTATTTTCTTCTGATGAATATGTTGTAAGTTTCCCTCCCTCTAACCACAGAAGTTTATTCTTTCCTGCTATTCCTGCAATAACTTGAAAACGCTCGAAGACCGCTTTAAAATCACTTAGTTCATTTTCAATTATACCCTGTTCGTTTACGTATATTTTACTTTCATCAAGGTCAATTAATCCCTGTTGTATCACAAGAATATTCTGGATACTCTTAATTTCTGCATCTATTTCATTGTCGGCTTTTAGTTTTTTGATAAAATATGCAATCGCTAACCTTTCCTCTAACCTTTCTTTTGAGTTCATTATAAAAGTTGAATGTCGAAGTATATTAGGACTACATGTGTTTTTCAAGTAATACAAGAGTTTTGCCTCTTCAATATCACTGTGTCGGTCTAATAATTCGGATGGTTTTTCAACACTACGTGACCTATTAAAAAGCTCAAATGCTATATGTGTTTCTACTTCATCTGCATTGGCTATTGTATAAAAAATTGGCAGCTCTATTGTTTTACTAACATTTCTAAATCTATTTGAATTGATTTTTCTTATCAGTTCGCTTGGTTCGATTTTATCAATAATATAGTTATTGAAGAAGTAGCTATTTACGTACAATTGAATACAGTCATCTAATCTGCCAAGTTCCAAATAACAATTAAAGAGATTGATTAATGCCAACTCATAAATTGGAATTGTGTCGGAATAGTTTTCAATAAGATATTCCCATTCGTAAGTAGCATTAATAAAATCCTTTTTTTCTTGAAGTTTATTTGCATATTCAACCTTAAATCTAGCTTCAGGAATTTTCTTCTTAAACTTCATTAAGTCATCAATCCCTTTTAACTTTTCATGAAAAAATTGGATTGTAATTGAATTCGGATATTTACTTCCTAACATTTCCAAAAATTCAATTTTATCAGATTTCTCAGTGTAAATTTCATGAACAAATGGATTTGCGACATTATACGATATTCTTGATAATAATTGCCGTTCTTTTCTACCTTGAGTTTGGTAATGGACAAAGTCGGTGATACCATAACTTAAGGTTGAGCTAGACAAATTATTTGCAATCCTTAGCAAATTTAAACCCGCTTGGCTTGGATTTGATTTTACAGATGTAATAGTAAATATATCTGATAGTATTTGATTTTGCACACTTTTTTTATCTCCAATTGGTTTGAAATCTTTCTTTTGGTAAATCAACGACTTTGTGTAAAGAAGATACAAATCAAATTGTGTCGGCTTAAGTAGAAGAAGTTTTGGTATTAATTTTTCCACCTCGCCATATAATCCACTTGTATATAGGTCTATTATTTTTAAGTCCTCTTCACTTTCCTTTATGTTGAACGCTGCAAAAATTGAATTGCCTGAGAATAACTTTAATTTATATAGTACAGGGTCGTCAACTTTTCTGATGATATAATTAATCCTATTTTGCAGGTATTGTTTGAGAATATTAAACCTTGCATCCTCTTTATCAAGGTAGCTGGAGACAGCAAGTAAATTTGTTAAAATTCGAGTTAAATTCAAATATCTGTCAATAATGCTATGTCCAAAATCTAACGCAATTATCCCTGCATAATTTGTAAAGTCAATATGACTTAAGTATGTTAATTTAAACCTATAGTAATTCTTGAAAGCTTCAGTTACTGTTTCTGTACCCTCTTTAATTTGACTTAACGCCATTTCAAGGTCATTAAAATATCTGTTTACAGACAATGAGTGTTCAGCTCTTAAACTTAAATAATGGACAATCGATTTTGTTATACTTGTAGATTCTGTAATTTCATTGAAATAACTTAAAAACTCTTTATTCTCAGATGCTTTCCCTGAAAGTTCTTTAAGCACAAAGCGATTTTCTAAAGTCCATAATGAAAAGTAGATTTCGTTTTCAATCTTTGATAGATAATTTTCTGCTTCTTGATATTCTCCAATCAGTAAATGAGTCTCATAAATCTCTTTATATGTTAAAAAAAGATTTATCTCGTATTTGTATTTTCTTATGCCAATCAAACACAAATTTAGTTCTGCATCAATATTTTTTTCTAAAAATGGTAATTCAATTAATTTACCTAAACTTTCATATCCCTTTGGCAAAGGATTTCCCCAAACTAATTGTTGTCTTGTTTTAGGGATATTTTTTTCAATGTAATCAACAGAATTACATAATTCAGAATATTCTAAACCTTCCTTAATTTCATGGTTTGCTTTTCTTCGGTCTTTCGAATTCCCAATTAACTGATGGTATCGGCTTCTTGCAAAACCCTTTCCTAATGTATTATTTCCCATTAATATTATATTTATTCTGTCAATTTATTCATTGTGTGCAGGCAAAGATTTGGCTCTTTTGCAAGCTGAAGTTTCGGTTCTTGTGTCGGAGCTTGCAAATGTGCCAAATGTGCGTTGGCTTTCTCTTTTTTTAGCATGAAACACAACGGTCTTGTATATGAAAAGTAGCGGATATTTACGCACAAACTTTTCGGTTAAACACAGGCTTTAAATATATGAATTTTACTTCGATTAAGCACTAAAACCGCTATTTTTTATATACGTTGTTACCCACTGGCTTTATTCCGTTCAGCTTGGTTTTCAGCGATGGCAAAGACATACTCTTTTGCAATTTTGGGTTATGTGTCGGCTGGAGCGAATTGCAAATGTGTATGGCTTTTAGCAATGGATTTATTTTAAAATGTTACTTATAGTCTTTTATTTATAGTCAACATTTTCTCACCTTTGTATTCGTGGAAATAAAGTCTAAAATAGGATATCGTATCAAAGAATTAAGAGATGTTAAGGAGATGTCTCAAAAGGATTTAGCTTATGCGTCCGATTTAGATAGAAGTTACATTGCAAGTGTTGAAAATGGAAAAAGAAATATTTCGATAATTAATATTGAGAAAATTTCTTCGGCACTTGGCGTTGATTTAAAGGAATTTTTTAATACAAATAGTTTTGAGAACATTACAACAAATAAAAAGTGACATTGACACAAGGATTACTAACTGTGTTGCTAATCCAATTACTCTGGTAGAAGCGTTAGAGATAATTAAATTTGCCATTGAAGATGTTATTGTACATTCAGGTGCAAACGGAAAAAAGTCTCTTATAACTTCACAACAATTAATCAATTTATTACACGAAGTTGTAAAATCTTCTCTAATTAGTGAAAATGTAAACCCTATTTTAATTCAACCACCTTCTGGACAATCAAGAGGCGAAAAAACTTTAGCGGGCTTTTTAAAATTTAAGAAACAAGATATTTGTGTTTTTCCAAATAATAAAACTCCAAGAGTTGAGCGAATTGATTTTAACGGTTTATATAATACAGGAACAACAGAGCCATATGGAGAATTATTTTCTGAACACGTTCTTTCAATAAATGTTAGAAGTCAGTTAAGTAGTTTGTCAAAAAATATAGATACTATGTTTGAGAGAACTTTTGCTGAACCGCTTAATTTGCATAGGCGAGTACCAAAAATGGTTTTAGGAGAAGTTTACCTAATTTCTGTAAGAGAATTAGATTCAGCACAATTAGCTTTAAATAATGTTGTCTATAAACCTTTTACGAATTCAACTTCTAATTATTTAGAAAAATATATCAAAGGATTTTCTGCATTAAATATGAGGGCAAGTCAAAGGGA
This sequence comes from Urechidicola sp., assembly GCA_028599075.1. GTDB lineage: Bacteria > Bacteroidota > Bacteroidia > Flavobacteriales > Flavobacteriaceae > Urechidicola. The sequence continues at coordinate 8,434 of JAQRMW010000035.1, forward strand.
TGATGATTTTAAATATGAAAGGGTAGCTTTGATTATTGCTGATTTTTCGCAAAGCCCTGTAAAAGTTTACAATACAACGCAAGATTTAATCAATGATAATATATTACCAGCTAATTCAATTGCCTCTATGAACAATCTCAATTACGATGGATTGACAAGAACATTGCTTGATATACACGATAAGCGATTTGGAACTGGAATATTAACTTGATATTTTTCTATTAAAAAGTCGTCAATTTCCATTTTGTCAGTTAGACTTTTTAAAATATTTATTTCTTCTTTTGTAAAGTTTGGAATGGTAAATTTTTCTATGAAGTTTTTCTGATAACAAGGGAAACCACCTTGAATAGAAACACTTGTATTGCTCACATAATAATCCATTACAATAGAGTTCAAAATTTTCTGAACGACTAAAATGTTTTCTTCTTTTGACATTTCGTGAGTCGACTCCTCAAATAATGATGTTTTATTGGAATGGTCTCGGTCAAAATAAATTCCATAACCATTTGTGTAATAAGCATCTTCTTGTGGAACGAATAAAAATCTTGGATGTTTGCTAAATGTTGGGTTTAATATTTTCTTTCCGAAACGTGTAATTCCCTGCGTTCTACCCCAAACGTAAAAAGGTGAGAATACTTTTTTACCTTTTCCACGACCTTCTAATTTCTCTTTCTCCGAAAGTAAAAATTCATAGCATTTAGGATATTTAGCAATAAACTCTTCTTCCAAAATTGGAACTGCATTTTTAGAGTTTGTGTGATATGGAGTGATGATTCTTAAAGTGTTGTTTTCAATATCTTTTTGACTTTTAAATTGAGATATTTTATAAACAGGTCTTGTTATTTCTTTCTCAATTAAAAATGTTCCGTTTTCTGTGGTTTTTGTTAAATATCCGTTTTTTTCGTTTGCAGAATCTATAAAAAAGACTTCATCTTTTAAGGTCGCAATTCCAACAGCTATATTGAATAATTGTTTTATTGGTGTTCCAATACTTTCAATTATTTTAATGTTTTCTTGTTCTTTGGTTTTTAATAAACGCCATTTACTGACATCTAAATTTTTCAAGTAATTAGGTGAACCATTTGCTGAAATTAGAAAGTCTAAGCAAGTTTGTTCATCTTTAATTTTATCAAATAAAATAGACTCATTAGTTTTTTTATTGGCAAATGTTATTGCTGTATATGTTTGAGCGTCAAAAACCTTTTTGTGTCTAAAATCTACAATTCTTGTAACACATTTATTTTGCAGAAAATATTGGCGAAGTGATAAACCTGCTAAAGAAGTAAAATAATTATTTGGAGTAATGTATCCTAATTTCCCGTTTGTAGTTAATAATTTATGTCCTAATTCAAAGAAAGCAAAATACAAATTGAAAGTTCCGTTTTCGATACTTTTCCAATTGTTGATTAAATACAATCTATTATCGTCACTTAAATCTTGGAACTTAACATAAGGTGGATTTCCAACAATAATTTCAAATTCGTTTTCCCAATTAGCTTTTAAACTATCTTGGTTGTAGATATTGAAATCGGATTCTTGAATAATTTCATTGTTTAGAAGTCCGAAAAGTGATAAGATTATTTTTGAACGTTTTACGTTGTAATTTAATATATCAGAACCATAGATATTTTCTTTGATTGTTTTCTTTACGCTTTTGTTGAAAGTCTTTTGGTAATATTCTACCAAGCCAATTAAAAATGCTCCACAACCACAACTTGGGTCTAAACATTTGTCTTTGCTTTTTGGAGAAACTTCCTTAATTATAAAATCTACAACATAATTAGGAGTGAAGAACGCTCCATTCACTTTTCGGTCATTTGTAGGAATTAAAAGTTCAAGATAGTTTTCTAAAAGTTTTAATTCTTTAATATCAAGAGTTGAAACAAGTAAATAAATTTCTGGTTCTGTTTTAAAATCACCTAATAGTTTTGAAATTATTGGATTTTTGTCTGATTTTAAATTATTGTTTTGAAGAAAAGAATAAATGAGATGTTTCTCAATGAGGTTTATCTCGTGAGAATTAAGAAGTTCATTTATTACGCTTTTATTCATTTTTATTTATGTTGACTATGAGTAACAAAAATAGTCTTTTTATTTGAACTATCCAAATCGGAGCGTTGGGAAAATTTTAGCTCTTTTGGTTTTCATAGCGTTGGATTTGTGTGTCGGAAAAAACCGAAAGTGCTAAAATGTGCGACTGGTTTTTAGCTTGTGGGTAACGTGTTTGTGTATGATTTCGTTGCGTGTTTCAGCAACTAATTTAGCAAATACAAACCGAATAGAAAATCCGCGAGGATTTTCGTAAGTAGGCGAGTACTAGCAATGAATTATACACGGTGTTGCCAGTAGTTTTTTATTTAAAATCCTCAATTGCATCCATAAAATCGAACTCGTGAATTAATGAAATTTTGTGTCCGTTTTTCCTTAAATCCAATGCTTTTTCCACTTTTCTGCCATAACATGCAAAAGCCCAAGCTTGATTTCCATTATCTCCAACAATTAGATAATCAGTTTTTTTAGTCAGAGTCTTTGTTGGAATTCCACCTAAATCAGAGATTGTTTTTTCTAAAGAAGCTCTATTTCCGCTTTTCAAAACTCCAGTTATGCAAAATGTTTTTCCATCCAATTCAATTTCTGGGTCGCTTGTACAATGTCCAGAAATATTTATGTCATTAGTTTCTCTGTTAATTTGTTCTTCAATTTCTTTATTCTCTAAATTGACAAATTGATTTAAATAAGCTTTTAAAACTAATTTTTCTTCTTCATCGATTTTTCCATCAGAAACTATTGATAATATTAAACTTCTAATTTCGTCATAAGGATAGTAAGTACTCAAATGAGTGTTTTCTTCAAGCCATTTTTCAAGGTCACGAACTTCTTTATCGTCAATTACTCCATCTGCTAAAATTCCGTGACAAATTCCGTGAAGAATCTGTAAATCAGAAGTTACTCCGTTGTAATAGAAGTTATCATTCTCATATTTTTGACAAAGCCAAAATAAATCCTCAATAGTTTCTGTTGCAGGAATATTATTTGAAACCGTTTCTTCAATGATTGTCATAAATTCTTTGAAAGGATTTCGGTTTATTAATTCTTTATGACTTGAAGCCCATTTCTGAAGTTCGTTGATTTCTTCTTGGTTTACTTCTTGGTCTGAATTAATTCCGATTAATATTCCTTTGAGAGAGCTTATTGCTTTATCTGCTCTTGCTCTTGAAGTAACTATATTTAATTCTTTTTCGCTTAATTCACTCATTGATTTCGGTTTTTCTCAAATTACTGGCAACGGTTTGTGTAAGATTTCGTTGCGTGGTTAAGCGACCAAGTTAATAAATAAAAAACCAACTTGAAAAATCCGATAGGATTTTCATAAGTAAAGACTGAACTAGCAATGAATTTTACACGTTGTTGCCAACTGTACTTTCATTTCCGTTCAGACGTTCATTGACATACTGAATACTTTATTTTTTTAAAAGCGTGGGCAAAATTGATGACATTCTGAAAAAAAACACATAAAGTAACAATCCAAATTAGCTAAATAGGAGTGGTTTTAATTCAGACATTCCTAATTGGTCTAAATAGTTTTTTGCTATGGTATTGCTTATTTCGTCATCTTCAATGCTAATCATAACAGTTTTTCCATTACGTCCGAGATAAAATTCAATTTTTATATCTTTCTCATAAGTAGCACCAACCAAAGTTGCACCTTCGTTACAAATTATTTCAATAAATAAATGTGTGTCGTAAGTTGAATTCATAAAAAATAATTTATGAAACTAATTCAACTACTGATGAAGATCTATCAACTTTAGAACCATCATTGAAGATTTTTGAATTGTCATTCAATTCAGGATAAAAACCAGCTTTGTCAGGTCTATGAGCAAGAAGATTTTTAACTTTTAAATTATGAAGTTTTGCTCTAAAACCTAAAGCGTGGATTTTTAAAACAAATTTTTTCCAACTTTGCTTGTCAATCCAAAATTTAAAGAAATTATGAATCATAGCTTCACCTCTTTTTTGTGCAGTTTCCATATCAGGAGATGAATAATAAATATCAAATCCGGGCATATAAGAAGCAACTACTCCGTCTTCTTGCTTGGATATAACAGAAAATCCTATCTCGATTTTACCATTATTTACATTGATAAATACATCTTTATTTTTCATTTTTATAGTTTGTTTTATTGTTCAAATATAGACAAAAGTATGTTATTATCTGTTTTTTTAAATATTTATAATTTCATAAATACTTTTTCTATATATATTAAAGACGTAATAATCAATCAAAAGTTACGTATTTAAAATTTAATTGATGTTTTTTTAATTAAAATGGAGCAATTATCATTCCAACTATGGTATTCCGAAAGCAAGCTAAAAAAAGCAAGGGAAAAAATAAAGAAATTTCAGTAAGTCAGTTGAATAATACTTGGTTCAGTTGTATTGTTGGCAACGTGTTTGTGTATGATTAGTTGCGTGGTTAAGCGACTAATTTAGCAAATAAAAACCGAATAGAAAATCCGCGAGGATTTTCGTAAGTAGGCTAGAACTAGCAATTAATTATACACGGTGTTGCCACACGTATTTTATTTCTAATTATTCTCGATTAGTTTTAATAATTTTTTTGTTTCTGCAATTTTGTCTTTCAGATTCAGATTTATTAACTGTTGAAAATAGTCAAGAAATGGGTCCATATTTTTTCCATCAAGTTTGGTTTTCATATGAGTAAATTCATTCCGTATTTTACTTAATTCGAGGAATTTATTTGTTTTGATTTCATAATCTTTTAAATCTATAATCTCTTTTATTTTCGGAACTACAGTTTTGAGTTTGCTTTTCAAATCCCAATGTCTTTCGATTATCTCTTTTCCAACAATTTTTGTTTGTTTGTTTTCAGTTGTAAAATTCTCTGGTATAGTTTCGTTGACAAAACATTCAACAGTAGAAATTAAGGCTGTTATTGAACTTATTTTATACATCAGAAACTTATAATATTCTTGTTCTTGAATCAAATAAATACTGTTGTCATTCGGATTGTCGTTTGGGTCAGGATTTTGGTGTAATGTCATTTCCACAGTATTTGGAAACGAGTTTAAATATTCCGATGCTTTTTTTTCAAACTCAATTGACTGACCTAAAAACAGGCTTGATGGTTTTGGAATTTTTCCGCCATAAAATTTCTTTTGGTGCAAAATGGGAACTATATAAGAAACTTTTGAAGTGTCTTTGTTAAACATCAAGAATGTATTTCCTTTTTTTGTTTTTCGTTCTTTTCTCAAATCCAAAACAGCATTTTCATCTGTAACTTTGTCCACACTATTTATAGTGTTTTCTGAAAGGTCATATTCGAGCGGTCTGATTTTCATATATGTGTGGCAACGTCTGGGCTATGGTTAGTACGGGAATTAAAAAGAAATTAATTTCCGATTAAGCACTTAGCTAAATCTTTTTATTTTGTTTTATCTTTTTGTTTTTTAACGCCAAATCAAAAAATTTGGCGGACACCATAAATATACACAAAACTTTAGGTTAAGCACCAAAACCCGTATTAATTATAGCCATTGTTGTACAGCGTTATTTTATGTCAGATTTCAACTTTTTAGGATTCTGTCTTGTGTCAAATATTGTTACAACTTTAATCTTTTCCTGGTCAAATCGGTAATACAAAGTTGTTTGTTTCGTAACGACACATTTTCGTAATCCTTTTTCTTTTTCGGAGCTAGGAAAACTTTCAGGTTGTTCCTTTATCACAGAAATACTTTTGTCAATTTTTTTTACAAACTCATTTTTTACTTTAATCGACCATTTCGCAATTAAGTATTCAAATAGTTTATCTAATTTTCGTTCAGCTAATTTTGAAATTATTACAGTTCTACTCATTATCTATGCTTAGACATAAATTCCTCATAATCTGTTGTTTCACCTTTCTCTATTTCCAGAGAAGCTTCTTTTATTTCCTTTTGTTGCTCAAATGAAAGACTATCCCAAAAATCAGACGATTTAGCTTTTTTAAAGATGTCCTTAATTGACTGAATAATTGTAGGGTTATCAGTGTTTAAGAGAAGCTTTGTCAATTCTATTTTTTCTGCGTGGATATTCATTTCTTTTGTTATTTATACAAAAATAAAGAATTTTAAGTTAATTTTCGTTTTAACGCTCAGTTTTTTAATGCTGTACAACGGTTGAGGCTAAGAAGCGTGGCGGATTTTGAAAACGAAATGTTTCAAATATGGACAAATGAAAATTGTATTGAATACTTGAATTTGTAAGGATTCAACCGCCATGATTTTTAGCCTT
>JAQRMW010000036.1 GCA_028599075.1 Urechidicola sp.
ATTTATATAGTTAATGGCTGCTAATTGCTAAACTCAAAATTGATTTCATTAAACCAAGTTTGGTGCATAACTGAAAATGTAGTACTTTTAATGCGCCACTAACCATATAAGTTACCGTTGTGCAACATTTGACTAACTCCCAATTAGCGAATGAAGTTTATTCATAATTAAAGATTTATTTTCTAAAATATCATTTCTTAAACCCTTCTGAACTGTATTTAAACTCAAAACCTCTTCTAAAATTTTAGATTGTGCTTTTTTAGTAACTTTTGGGAATTTTAATGTTCTTAATAAATCTAAACTTAAATTATCACGAATTGAACCAGTTGTTATAATATCAATATACATTTTGTAAAAAGGACTTTTAATCAACTGAATGAAAAACTCCGTGTCTAATCCATCTATATCAAAAACCACATAAGCAGGACTAACAAGACCATTATCTAATTCTTCTGAAACAATACCTATACTTCCAACATTTACACGATAAGGATTATAAACTATATTTCCTTTTTTAACTAATTTATAAGCAGACGTAAACTCTTCTCCCTTCCTAAATTCATTAAAAACCACACCAGCATTATTTGTAACTGATAAAACTTTATATTCAATATCAAGTTCATCCTCCGTTTTTGGCATAAACTTTTTGCTTTTATTTATTAGTTTATCTCCAAGAGGTTCAAACTTTTTAAGTAAATCAACAGAGTTATTTTTAAAAAAATAATAACTCGTATCTAATCTATCTTCTAAATCTGAAAAATTAATGACAAATGAATTTTTTAAATCTTTATTTGTCCCTCTTATATTAGCATTATCTATCCTTGTAGACTCTTTATCTTGGTAATATTTTGATGAAAACTCTACTAAATTAACAGACTTATTTACTAATTCAGATTGTTTCTTAAAATCTTCCAACAATATATCTAAATCAGTTGCCTCTCCATTATTAATCATTCTTCCATTTGGTTCAAATCCAATGTATTCAGCATTACCCATAAAAACTCGGTAATCATATTCTACATTCTCTTTTAATTCAACAGATACAGTTGATTTGTCTTTGAAAGTTTCATCATATTTTCTTTTCTTTTCAGTTGTAAATTTCTGCAAATAAAGAATACTTGTTTTTATTGTTGGTACTCCAGACTGTACAAAAGTATGAGTTGGTAAATCAATTACTGCTCTGATTTCTGCTTCACTATGTAAATAATCACGAACATACTTATAACTTTCGTTACTCAAAATTCCAGATGGAATTACAATTAACATTTTACCTTCAGGTTTTAATAATTTAATACCTTTTTCTAAAAATAAAATTTCTGTTTTTTGAGAATTACGGCTTGAATTTTTACTTCCTAAAATATATTTATTTAGTATAGTTTCTTTTTTCTCCTTACTGCCAAATGGAGGATTTGCAAGAATTACCGTACAACCTGATTTTTTATCTTTTTCATCATATTCTTTTAATAAATAATCTTTTCCTTCATCATCTTTTACATCGAGGGAATTTCCACGTACTACACGTTTTCCATCTCCCCACATCATCATATTTATTTTAGCAGTTCTTGCTGCTCTTGGTTCTGCGTCTATTCCGAAAATTTGATATTCTTTAATTGCTTGAATAAATTCATCTTTATCTGCTCCAATTTTAGACCACATTCCACTTGGCATTTGGTCGGTTAAAAACATCATTTTTTCAAAGGCTTTTATCAAAAAGCCACCGCTACCACAAGCGAAATCTCCAATTATATCATAAATAGAAATTTCAGCAAGTTCCGCCATAAAATTTACTATTGGACGTGGCGTAAAAAACTGACCAAGCCCTTTTCCTCTTAATTGTGTTGGAAGAAACTCCTCAAAAGCACGACCTTTTATATCAATATCACCTTTTAATTTGAAATTTTCTAATTTATCCCAAACAGAATATAAAGTGTCAAAAGACAAATTAATCCTTGTTTCTTTTTCAAAAATTTCGTGATAATTTTCTTCAATAGATTTATTAAACCAGCGATTTACATAATCAACTCCTTCTCCTAACAAATCATTTTCATTTAACTTATCTAAAGTTAATGGATTTATTCCATTAGTTATTATATATTCTTCTTGGTAAAACTTTAAACATAAAATCTTACTAAATTCATCAAAAGATGCTCCAGGATCTAATTTATCTCCATCACGTATTAAATTATGGATATTTCTAAAATACCTTCTATAATCTTTAATTTGCTCATAATCAACGACAGCAGGTAGATTTGCTTTTAAGTTAATAGAATTTAAAACTTCAAAATATGATATAAGTTTTCTAACTTGACTCCAATCATCAGTTTTTAAAGTTTCAATATCGCTTTCAATAATATTAACTTTTGAATTGTCATAATAACCTCTTAATAAAAAAGATTTTCCATTAGTTACTATACTGTATTTAGACTCTAAAAAGAAAGCGTAACTATCTACTTGTGAAATTCCAGACTGTAATGTTTCAGTTGGTTTTTTGGCTTCAACTACAATTAATGGTTTTTTGTGTTTTTCGTGAGTTACAACTAAATCTGCAAATTTTGTTTTCTTCTCACGACCAAAACTCATCTTTACAGGATAATCCCAATTTAGACACTTATTTGGATATAATAGAGTGTTTTTGAATAACTTATCTATTAGTTTAACTTCAACATCTCTTTCTGTAATATAGTTCATTTTATCAAAATTATCTGAATGGTAAATCTACATAAAAAATCGGAATAAAAAACGTTGCACAACATCGTATATAAAAAATTGCTTAATTTGTCCATGATTCAATGTTCATTCTTATTTTATTTATTATTTTTATAACGGAAAATTAAGTGCTTTTTTACACGCAACTTTCCATATACAATAGCCGTTACCAAACATTAACAAAAAAAAACAAACATTATGAGAAAAATTTTAAAGTTAGTATTGGTATTCAGTTTAATAATAAGTTGTACAAATGACGACTTAGAACTGAATACAAACACAGAA
>JAQRMW010000037.1 GCA_028599075.1 Urechidicola sp.
TATACTAAAAGCTGTCGATTTTCGACAGCTTTTTTATTTTGTTTATAGGACAAAATAGTGTTAATTTGCAAATTGGTAATAGGAATGATTATTCCCCCAAAACTTACAGAATGACAGATTTATTTGATAGAATTATAGGTGATAAAGGCCCACTAGGAAAATGGGCAAAACAAGCAGAAGGGTATTATGTTTTTCCAAAATTAGAAGGGAATATTTCAAATAGAATGGAGTTTAATGGGAAGAAAGTTTTAACCTGGAGTATCAATGATTATCTTGGTTTAGCAAATCACCCCGAAGTTATTAAAGCAGATGCTGATGCAGCTGCAATTCACGGTATGGCCTACCCTATGGGTGCAAGAATGATGTCTGGTCACACTAAATTCCACGAGCAATTAGAAAAAGAATGTGCAGAGTTTGTAAGTAAAGAAGCTGCATACCTAGTTAATTTTGGGTATCAAGGAATGGTATCGGCAATTGATGCATTGGTTACAAAAAACGATGTAATTGTTTATGACATAGATACACATGCCTGTATTATTGATGGAGTTCGTTTACACGCAGGTAAAAGATTTGTTTACAAACACAATGATGTTGAGAGTTTAGAAAAAAATGTAAAAAGAGCTGTTAAAATTGCTGATAAAACTGGAGGTGGAATTTTAGTTATTTCTGAAGGTGTCTTCGGAATGAGAGGAGAACAAGGGAAACTAAAAGAAATAGCTGCTTTAAAGAAAAAATATAATTTCAGGTTTTTAGTTGATGATGCACATGGCTTTGGAACATTAGGAGCTACTGGAGCAGGGACCGGTGAAGAACAAGGGGTACAAGATGATATCGATGTGTATTTTGCAACCTTTGCAAAATCAATGGCAGGTATTGGAGCTTTCTTTGCAGGAAACAAAGACGTAGTTCAATATTTACAATATAATATGCGTTCGCAAATGTTTGCTAAATCGTTGCCTTTAACAATGGTTAAAGGTGCTTTAAAGCGTTTGGACATGATTAGAACCATGCCCGAATTAAAAGCTAAACTTTGGGAAAATACAAATGCATTACAAAACGGGTTAAAAGACAATGGCTTTGATATCGGTAAAACAAATACCTGTGTTACTCCGGTTTATTTACATGGCGACATTCCAGAAGCTATGGCAATGGTTAATGATTTAAGAGAAAATCATGGAGTTTTTTGCTCTATTGTAGTATATCCAGTCATCCCAAAAGGATTGATTATTTTAAGATTGATTCCGACAGCAACACATACGCTAGAAGATGTTAACGAAACAATAACAGCTTTTTCTGACATAAGAGAAAAATTACAAAGCGGTGTTTACAAAAAAATTGGTGCTACTATGGTCTAATTTTTTTCAATATAATATTATTGAATCCTCTGTTTTACAGGGGATTTTTTGTTTTTCTAAAATTATTAATTTACAAATACAATTCTTATATTTGTTACTATGACGCTAACAGAAAAAAATAGAGAAATACTTACCAAAGACGATTTTAAAAAAGCTACTAATTCTAAAGAATTACTTGCAATAGCTAAATCAAAAAATATAGACCTCACACCTATATTATCAACTATAAATTATGATGAAGAATTAAAAAAGCTACAGATAGAATTGGTAAAACTACAGCGCTGGATATTAAAAAATAACAAAAGAATTGTTGTCATTTTTGAAGGTAGAGATGCTGCAGGTAAAGGCGGTAATATAAGACGATTTTCTGAACACTTAAACCCTCGTTCAATGAGAACTGTAGCCTTGACCAAGCCAACTGAAATAGAAAGAGGGCAATGGTATTTTGAGCGCTACATTAAAGAACTTCCAAATCCTGGTCAAATTGTTTTCTTTGATCGTAGTTGGTATAACAGAGCTGTTGTAGAACCTGTGATGGGTTTTTGTGGCAAACAGCAATACAAGCAATTTATGACACAAGTTCCTGAGTTTGAACACATGCTGTATGAAGATGGAATTGTAATTATCAAATTTTGGTTTTCAATTAACAAAGAAGAACAGAAAAGCAGATTTGACGCGCGTTTAAAAAATCCGTTAAAACGCTGGAAATTTAGTCCCGTAGACGAAAAAGGGCAACAACTATGGGATTTATATACATATTATAAAGATAGAATGTTTAGCAATACGCACACCACTTATAGCCCTTGGATAATTGTTCAAGCTAATGATAAAAAAAGTGCACGATTAGAATGTATGCGCTATGTTCTATCGCAATTTGATTATGATGGAAAAGACGAATCACTCACTACTTTATTTCCAGACCCAAATGTTGTGATGCGCTATTTTCGTTCAAATACTAACATAGATTAATAATGGAGGAAATATTATTTAAAGAAGGACAAATAGATAAATTAAATTCTAAAAAAGGATTGAGAACCTTATTCTCTAAAGATTCTTTGAATTATGCACGTACGCTTCGTTATATAGATTACGAAAAAAAACTCAAGAAATTACAAATTGAGTTAATCAAGCTACAAACATGGGCTATTGAAAATAATGAGCGCATCATCATTTTATTTGAAGGAAGAGATGCTGCTGGTAAAGGTGGAGCAATCCGTAGAGCAACAGAAAGAATTAATCCTCGTAATTTTAGAATTGTCGCTTTACCTCGTCCAACATCAGAAGAGGCAACGCAATGGTATTTTCAGCGTTATGTGAATCAATTTCCAAAAGAAGGTGAAATTGTTTTTTTTGACAGGAGTTGGTATAACAGAGCTGTTCTAGAGCCTGTTAATGATTTTTGTACCGATAATGAGCATGAAATTTTTATGAATCAGGTAAATGATTTTGAGCGTATGATTACAGAATCTGGCACACGATTGGTAAAAATTTATATGTCAATTTCTAAAAGAGAACAGGCTAAACGCTTTGCCGATATTAAATCTGACCCACTAAAGCAATGGAAAATGAGTTCTGTTGATGAAAAAGCTCAAGATCTTTGGGATGATTATACTTTTTATAAAAATAAAATGTTTGCAAATGCAAAACATGGTCAATTGTTTAAAATAATCAAAGCCAATCGTAAAACATCAGCTCGAATTAATGTGATTCAGCACATTCTAAAGTTGATACCTTATGACAAGGATATCAAAATTTAAACTAACCTTTCTTTGTTCCCAAATAAAATGAAATTGAATATTGGTGATGTTGTAGTTGTGACAGATGATGTCTTAAAGGGTGTTATTACCAATATCATTGGAGAAACTATTGTTGTTAAAACTGAAGATGGGTTTACTCTAAATTTTCATTCTAATGAATTAGTTAAAATACCTGAAGAGCAATCAGAAATAGCTAAAAAGGTTGTTGTCTCTCATCACTTGTCTCAAAAAACTGATTATAAAAAGGGCGGTAAAGCGGTTAAACAAAAAAGAACTAAAGAACTTACTCCTGCTATGGAGGTTGATTTGCATATTCAAAAATTAACAAAATCAACTAAAGGAATGGATAATTATGATATTCTTTCTTTACAAATGGATACTGCTAAACACAAAATTGAATTCGCAATTAGAAATAGAATTCCAAGGGTTGTTTTTATTCACGGAGTTGGAGAGGGTGTTCTTAAAGAAGAATTACATTTTTTACTAAACAGATATCCTGTAAAACTAAGTGAGGCGTCCTATCAGAAATATGGAATGGGGGCTACTGAAGTTTACCTCATACAAAATACTAAAGATACGTAACAAATTCTCCGAAGACCTCCTCTTCATAGGTAATAGAATTATCACCATTTTCTAATTTTAAATTTTCGAAAGTTATAAAGTGGCGGTAGCCAATTAAAATATCGTCTTCGTCTAACTCTTCAATAGTTTCTACAATAACAAAACTTGCAGATCCTGCAGAACCAGTCCAATTAGCAACAACTCTAGGTTCAACAGGTGGTATGGTTTGACAGAAATAACTAGAAGAAATTTCAGCGTCAAAAGTTCTATAAATCACATTTTCACTAGTCACAGCTACTTCTATAGGTGCTGTTGTTACTTCATTTTTTATCTGTTGGGTAGTTAGTGTTATGATCAAAGATTCGGCAGCTGCCAATCTAAATAACACAAACTTATTATCTACAACATCACAATCATAAACAGTCTCGGTAAAATCAAAAGCAGGGGCATCAAAATATCCATCATCACAAGAGAAACAGAAAACGAGTAAGAAAAGTAATGTGAGTTTTTTCATTTATTTTGATTTTTTGTGTAGCAAAAATAATGGTTTTAAATCTACTAACGCAAATTGTTCAAATAAATTTTAGTTTCTTTGCGGTATGAATAAAATATATTTCGACAACGCTGCAACAACGCCAATTCACCCTAAAGTAATTGAGCTTATAGCCAGTTCTATGCAAACAGTTTTTGGTAATCCGTCATCATCTCATCTGTTTGGTCGATCGGCAAAAGCCTTGGTAGAAACTGCTCGTAAAAGCATTGCTAAAAAACTCAATGTAACTGCAAGCGAAATAGTCTTTACTGCAGGTGGTAGCGAAGCTGATAATATGATTTTACGCAATGCTGTCAACAATTTAGGAGTGACAAGAATCATAACTTCTAAAATAGAACATCATGCAGTATTACATACGGTTACTGATTTAAATAATACAAAAAATATTAAAGTTGACTATGTCAATTTATTAGATGATGGCACTATTGACACAGAACATTTAGAAAAATTATTGATAAATGATTCTTCCAAAACATTGGTAAGTTTGATGTATATCAACAATGAAATTGGAACTATTTTAGATGTTAAAACAGTTTCTAGACTGTGTCAAGAATCTAATGTATTATTTCATTCTGATGCTGTGCAAGTATTTGGGCATTACAATTTAGACTTACAAGAAATTCCGATTGATTTTGTGGTAGCAAGCGCTCATAAATTTCATGGACCAAAAGGAGTTGGCTTTGCTTATTTTAAAAAAGGTTTTGGAATCACTCCCTTATTAACAGGCGGTGAACAAGAGCGAGGTGCTAGAGCAGGAACCGAAAATGTACATAGCATTATTGGGATGGAGAAAGCGCTAGAATTGGCGTATGTGAATTTAAAGGATGATCAACAGTATATCCTAAACCTAAAGAACTACTTTATAGAACAGCTAAAATCTAACATAAAAGAAATTGCCTTTAACAGTACATCTACTGATATTGAAAAAAATAGTTATATTATTTTGAATGTACGTTTCCCTATAGATAGTGCTATGTTACTATTTAACCTAGATATGAAAGGAATTGCTGCATCAGGTGGTAGTGCCTGCCAAAGTGGTAGCTCGTTGGGCTCTCATGTTCTAAATGAAATTTTATCTAAAGAGGATGCTCAAAAAACATCTGTTCGTTTTTCATTTAATAAACACAATACGAAAGAAGAAGTTGATTTTGTGATTGGTATTTTAAAGGATGTTTTTAGCTAAGTAAAAACTTATAGCAAAGAATCAATAATTTGTTTATCGGTAATACCCTCAGCCTCGGCTTTGTAGTTTTTTACAATTCTGTGTTGTAAAATAGGAAAAGCTATTGCGCGTACATCTTCAATATCTGGAGAGAATTTTCCATTGATTGCTGCATTAACCTTTGCGCCAATAATTAAGTTTTGTGATGCTCTAGGTCCTGCTCCCCAATCGATATAATTATTTACTAACTCTGGTGCATTATCAGATTTGGGTCTTGTTTTTGAAACTAACTTAACAGCATATTCTACAACATTATCCGCTACAGGAATTCTGCGAATTAAATGTTGATATTCTAGAATTTCATCGGCAGTAAAAAGAGGATTTACTTTTGCTTTGTTATCTGTAGTCGTACTTTTTACTACTTCTACCTCCTCGTCAAATGTAGGGTAATCTAATCTGATTGAAAACATAAAACGGTCTAACTGAGCTTCTGGCAAAGGATAGGTTCCCTCCTGCTCAATTGGGTTTTGAGTTGCCAATACAAAAAATGGTAATGACAATTTGTGTGATTGTCCTGCAACTGTAACAGAGCGTTCTTGCATTGCTTCTAAAAGTGCTGCTTGTGTTTTTGGTGGAGTTCTATTGATTTCATCTGCCAATATAATATTTGAAAAAATAGGTCCTTTAATAAATTTAAAATTACGTTGATTGTCTAATATCTCGCTACCTAAAATATCAGAAGGCATTAAATCTGGAGTGAATTGAATTCGTTTAAAATCTAATCCGATGGCTGTAGCTATGGTATGAACCAACAATGTTTTTGCTAACCCTGGTACACCGATTAATAAAGAATGTCCGCCAGCAAAAATAGAGTACAACACTTGGTCAACCACTTGGTCTTGCCCAATAATAACCTTAGAAATTTCGGCTTTTAATTGTTTATACTTTTCTCCTAATTGCTTAATTGCAGCGACATCTAACATATGAAATTAATCTTTTTTCCAGTTTTTATTAAAATCACAATATTTATAATCTTCGTTAATCTTGATATATGTATCTTTTATTTTATCAGCTGCCCAATCTTCTATTTCTTCTTCCTGCTTCTTCTGTTTTGCCAATTGCTGAATCTTAACATAATCTTTAACAAAATCTGCAGTATGTGCTTCTGATTTTGATTTTAACAAAATGATTTTAAACATTTTTTCACCCTCACGAGTTTCATCAAAAAATGGGTCTGTCATTTCTCCACCTTTTAAATTTGCAACTCTTTGATATAAAGTTGGGTCCATTCGTGTTAACTCAAAACGAGAATCACCACTATTTGGATTGATGATAATACCCTTATTTGTTTTAGTAGCATCTTCTTCAGAAAATTCTTTAACTGCATCTTCAAAAGTAATAGTTCCAGCTATGATATCTGTCTTTACCTTTTCTAAAACTCTCTTAGCTTCATTTAATTTTTCGGTATTGATATTCGGCTGAATCAAGATATGTCTTAAATCTATTTGCTGACCTTTAATCTTTTCTACTTTAATAATGTGGTATCCAAAATCAGTTTTGAAAGGGTCAGAAACTTGCCCTTCATCCAAACTAAAAGCCACTTCTTTAAACTCTTTAACAAATCCACTTTCACGTGTAATAGTATAAAAACCTCCACCTCCAGACCCTTTACTAGCTACTGCAGGGTCATCAGAATTTAAGATAGCTTTCATATTCATATTTGCTCCGCCTTCAATATCAGCCTTCATTTTTAGGAGCTTATCTTTTACTCTTTTTATTTCTTCTTCTGTTGGCTCAGCATAAATAACAATTTGCGACAATTCTATCTCTGCACCAAACTCTGGTAATAAATCTTCATCTTTTAAATTGTTAAAATAAGTTCGAACTTCGTCTGGAGTAACATCTACTTCTGCGACAATACCTTCTCTCTCTCTCTGAATTAAAAATTGTTCTCGTTGAATCTCACTCAACTCTTTTCTCAAATCATCTTCATCGTTAAATCCGTAAAACTCAATTACCTTTTCTACACTTCCTAATTGCTGAGCAAATGAGCCTATAGTCCTATCAACTTGTTGCGCTATCTCACTTTCTTCAACAACAACACTGTCAATTACTGCATGATGAGAAAGTAATTTTTGAATCATTATTTCTTCTAGCATTTCGCAATCAGAAATCTGAATTTTTCCTTCACTCTGGCGTTCAATTTCTTGTTTAAATTTTTCGATGTCAGAATCTAGCACAATGTTTTTACCAACGACTACCACTACTCCATCTATCTTAACTCTTTCTTGTGAAAACAATCCAATGCTCAATAACAAAAATGTTATTACAAATCCCTTTTTAATCATATTAATATTTTTCAAAATATTGGTTTTTAATCGCGTCATTTAATAAATCTACTTCTATTTTCTTTAATAGTTCTAGCTTTCTCTTTTGCAAAATAATTTGCTTAATTGTTGGTGTTATATAATTTACAGGCGCAATTTCATTACGCTTTAATACATTTTTTATCGTGACCAAATATAGTCCTAATGAATCTTCTTTTTTAATAAAGTTTGATTTTTTTAGAACCGTATTTTTATCCATCGTTTTTAAAAAGTCCATTTTAGATTCCATATCATAATACTTCACCCAAATGGTATCATTAAAATTGAAGGATTTAAACTCTAAAGCCATATCTGACAAAGAATCTAAATCTTCTTTCTTTTTAGATTTAAATAACTTTATTAATCCTCTTTCATCAGACCTATCAGTATCTGTATGAAGATACTTAAATTGCACCAAGGCTTCATTCAATCTAAAATTCTCACGATTTGCCTCATAATATTCGGCTATTTGTTCTTCAGAAATATCTGTATCTAACTTTGTTAAAACCAATGCTTCTTTATATGAGTTGATATACAATGCCGATCGATAATCGGTAACTAGTTTATCAAAAGACGATGCTTCATTTGTTAGATTTAATTCTGCCTGATATAAAAACAACTGTTCTGTAGCCCAAGTATTTATATAGTTCTTCACAAACAATAGACTGTCTTGCGACGAAATATTTTGGGGCAATACATCAACAATATCTTCGGCATATAAACTTTTTTCATAAACTTTAGCCACAGGAATTCTCTCATCATTTTTAAACGACGGAATGAAATCACATGCAGTAGCAACTGCAAGTAGTAAAATTAGGATGCTATATACCTTGAATTTTTGCACGTATTTATTTGATAATTGATTCTACTTCTGACTCATTCATTTTAACAACATATGAATCATTCAATTCTTCAATCCATAATTTTTCTAGTTGCTCTTGATAATCGCTAATTACTTTTCCGCGTATATCTGCTAACTCTTGTTGCTCTGATTTTAGAATTTTGTCTGACTTGATAACTACAAACTTGTTTTCAACTTTATAAATTTTGGAAACTCCAACTGCAAATGAATAATCAGCAGGAATTAATTCATCAGCCATGTTAAAAGTACCTGATTTAAAAATTACAATCACTTCTTCTTCTGTATTTACAGATTTTTTTATTTCGTCAGTTGCAACATCATTGCCAAATTGTTTCATTACTTTTTTTGCAGATTTTTTATCTGAACATGCAGCAACAATTCCTTCAAATCTTTCTTCTAAAACAAAATCTTTTTTATGATTGTCATAATAAGTTTGAACTCCAATACTGTCTTTAGAAGTATCCCAAATCTTGTTTTGTAAAAGTTCGAATAACAACAATCCTTCTTCATATTCTTTATAAGTATTTGAATATTCTGTTTCGCTAGTTTCTAAATAATTCTTGTAATACTCCAACACTTTTAAATCAACAAACTTTTCAAAATCAAAATCACTTATACTTCTACTCTTCAGATAATTAATAAACTCTTTTTGAAGTGTTTGTTTGCCATTTATTGTAAGTAGTGTTTCAGAAAAATTAGAAGTAGATTCTTTTAAATTTTCTTTTTTTAAAGCGTCTAAAGCTATCTGATTTACTTCAATTTTGTACTCTTTTTTTAATTTAGTCACTATCGAACTACTCACAATTCTAGAGCGATCACTACGCTTAACTTTCGCCTCTAAATCCTTTTTAGAAGCTTCAAAATCAGCTACAGGAAACTTGTGAATCAATTTAATAATATGCCACCCATAAGGAGACTTAAATGGCTCAGAATAGTCACCTTCATTTTTTAATGCAAAGGCAACTGTTTCAAATTCCTTTACCATTTTACCAGTTCCGAACCTGCCTAAACTGCCTTCTTTTTGAGCAGAGTATTTATCCTCAGATTGCGTCTTAGCTAAATAAGCAAAATCTTCGCCTTGTTCTAATTGCTTATATATTTCATTGATTTTAGTTTTGCTGCTAAGACTATCTCCTTTAATCATAATATGCGCCGCCTCAACTTCTCCTAAAGCATCTCTAATATCATTTACTTTAACAATATGGTATCCAAATTTGGTTCTAAACGGTTTAGATAGATTACCTATCTCAGTTGTATAAGTAGCATTTTCGAATGGATATACCATATTAAAAACTGTAAAATACCCTAAAGAGCCTCTATTCTTTTTTACAGATGGATCTTCGGAGTACTCACTTGCAACTTCTTCGAATACTATACCATCAACAATCTTAGTTCTAGCCTTATTTATTTTTTTATAGGCAGCAATAGTATCATTCGGTTTGTTTCTATCTACCAAAACTAAAATATGACTTGCACTTATTTCTTTTAAACTTCTCTCGTAAGCTTCTTGAACAAGCCCTTCAACAACAGAGTCATCCTTTAAATAAGGTTCCATCAATTGCTTTTTATAGGTACCCAATTCTTTAATATAACTTGGCAAGGTATCATATCCTAAATCTCTCGCTTGTTGTACCTTTAATTTATAATTCACAAACAAGTCTAAATAATTATCCATATCCTTTTGACTTTCATCTGTCAAAATATCAAGGTTTTTTTGATATACACGTAAGAATTCAGCGGTATAAACTGGAGAGTCATCAATGGTGAATAAAACTGGTTTTGGACTTTGGGCATTTGCATTAAAAACAAGAAGTGCTGCAAATAGAACTAGAAAATTTTTAAAAATCATTTGTGTATTTATTTATTGCCAAGCAAAAGTAAACATTCATGCTATAATTTAATAAATTAAAGCCTGCAATTTATCTTTTATTTTATGTATGAGATGTTAAAATAATTATAAAGAAATCACGCCTTTAACTTTACCAACCTCTATATATTTTTTAATTATTTCGTCAGAACTTTGCATTTCAATTAAAATAGAAATACTGGTGTATTTGCCTGTTTTAGAACCCTTAGTATCAATTACAGCGCCTCCAAAATTAAAAATCGCTTCAA
>JAQRMW010000038.1 GCA_028599075.1 Urechidicola sp.
CAAGTTCTTTTTACATTTAAAGGAATGTGAATATCGTTATAATTATAGAAATAAAAATTTGTATATTAGCACCCTAAAATTAATCAAAGATAACCCTCTTAAGTTATCTTGAACCTTTTTTAAATCGGTCACATGCTGCTCACAATTAGTGATTCTGTAGAGGAAAAAAATTTGAGCATGCTCGTTTTATAAAGTAAAATTATGAATTCTATTTTCTTAAATGCTTCAAAAAAAGTTAAATTTGTGAAAACAGGTTTTTATTATGGAAAAAATAAGATGTGATTGGCCAAAGAATGATCCCTTATATTTAGAGTATCATGATACGGAATGGGGCACCCCACTTTATGAAGATGATAAACTATTTGAATTTTTGATACTCGAAACTTTTCAAGCAGGACTGTCTTGGATTACTATTTTACGAAAACGCGAAAACTTTAGAAAAGCATTAGATAATTTTGATTATCAAAAAATTGCCAAATATGGAGATGATAAATTTGATGAGTTAATCCAAGATGCAGGTATCATCAGAAATAAATTAAAAATTAAAGCAACCATTACTAATGCAATTGCTTTTATGGAAATTCAAAAAGAGTTTGGTACGTTTTCAAAATATATCTGGGGATTTACAGGTGGAAAGCCTATCAAAAATAAATGGGAAAATATGGGTGAGTTACCAGCTAACACTGAGTTGTCTGATGCTATCTCAAAAGATTTAAAAAAGAGAGGGTTTAAATTTGTAGGCTCTACAGTAATTTATGCACACATGCAAGCAACCGGAATGGTGAATGATCATTTGGTTAGCTGTTTTCGGTATCATCAAGTTTAATAATATTTTATGGTTGTTTTACTTTCTTTTAAACATCTTTCAAAAATTTATTGGTTGAAGTAAAAATAGTTGCGGATATGTCTAAAAATATCGTATTTTGCTCTAAATTGGTTACATTTGCCAACTAGTTAAAATCAAGAAGATACGGATGAGTTATACACTTATAAAAGAAGGAAAGTTTAGCTATATTGAAGAAGGAGAAGGACAGCCTATAATTGTGCTACACGGTTTAATGGGAGCTTTGAGTAATTTTGATGGTGTAGTTTCTCATTTTTCTAAAAACGGATATAAAGTTTTAATCCCTGAGCTTCCCCTTTATACTCTGCCAATGCTCAAAACAAATGTTAAGAATTTATCGAAATTTGTTAAAGAGTTCATCAATCATAAAGGTCTTGACAATGTTATTTTTATGGGGAATTCTTTAGGTGGCCATATTGCACTTTATTTTACCCAGTACAATCTTAAAAATGTAAAAGCTATTGTATTGACCGGAAGTTCTGGTTTGTACGAAAACTCGATGGGAGATACCTATCCTAAAAGAGGAAATAAAGAGTTTATAGAAAACAAGGTGAAAGAAGTTTTTTATGATGATAAGGTTGCCACACCAGAACTGGTTGACGAAGTTTTTGATATCGTAAACGACCGTGTTAAAGCCTTAAAAACATTATCGATTGCAAAAAGTGCTATCCGTCATAATATGGCAGATAACATTCCAGACATGAACATTCCTGTTTGTTTGATTTGGGGAGAAAATGATATCGTTACCCCGCCAGAAGTTGCAAATGACTTTCATAGATTATTTCCAGATTCTGAATTATTTTGGATTAAAAAATGCGGGCATGCACCAATGATGGAACTGCCTGATGAATTCAATCAAGTATTAAGTGATTGGCTAAAAAAACGTAAGCTCTAATCTCGTGAAAATTAATTCAGCCACATTTATAATCAGTAATACTGATGTTTCTCGTTGCCCAAAAGACAACATGCCAGAGTATGCTTTTATTGGACGCTCTAATGTTGGCAAATCTTCGTTAATCAACATGTTGACTAATCATAAAAAGTTAGCAAAAACCTCTGGTAAACCTGGAAAAACACAGCTTATTAATCATTTTAAAATAAATGATGCTTGGTTTTTGGTTGATTTACCCGGATATGGATATGCACAAGTTTCAAAAAGTAAGCGTAAGACTTTCCAGAGTTTTATTAAAGATTATTTTTTACAAAGACAACAATTAGTTTGTTCATTTATCTTAGTAGATTCTAGACATGAACCACAAAAAATAGATTTAGAATTTATGCAGTTTTTAGGAGAAAATGGTGTGCCTTTCGGAATCATATTTACAAAAGCTGATAAATTAGGGAGCTCTACTCTAAATAAAAACATCACAAAATATAAAAAGCAATTACTTAAAACTTGGGAAGAAGTACCTACACACTTTATAACATCATCAGAAACTGATATGGGGCGAGTTGAGGTATTGAATTTTATTGAACAAGTAAATACGAATGTTGCTGGTAATTTTAAATAATTAGGTCTCGACTGCGCTCGACCAGACAAGTGGTTTAGAAAAAAATGCATTCAACAAAACACAACTTACAAGTTTTACACGAAGACAACCATATTATTGTTGTAAACAAGCGCGCAGGCGATATTGTACAGGGAGATAAAACAGGAGATAAACCTCTTAGCGAGGTTGTTAAAAGCTATATAAAAGACAAATACAACAAGCCTAATAATGTGTATTTAGGGGTTGTTCATAGGTTGGATAGACCCACTTCGGGAATCGTAATTTTTGCAAAAACCTCCAAAGCCTTAGAGCGTCTGAATAAAATGTTACGTGAAAAACAAATCGACAAAACCTATTGGGCGGTGGTTAAAAATCAGCCACAAAAAAATCAAGATACTTTAATCAATTGGTTGCGAAAAAATCCTAAGAATAATAAGTCAACAGCATTTGGAAATGAAACAGAAGGCAGTAAAAAAGCAATCCTTCATTATAAGTTGATTAAAAAATTAGACAACTTTTATTTATTAGAAATTGATTTGGAAACAGGCCGCCATCACCAAATACGATCTCAATTATCTGCAATAGGTTGTCCTATTAAAGGCGATTTAAAATATGGATTTAACCGAAGCAACAAAGATGCAAGTATTCATTTACATGCTCGTAAAATTGTTTTTACTCATCCTGTTAGTAAAGAAAAAATCGAAGTTTTGGCTCCAGCCCCTAAAGATGTAATTTGGGAAGCTTGCGAAAAATAATACGCACTTTTATTTTTTCTTATAATCTCACATCTAAAGTATAGTACTTAAACTAGTGCATCGTAAAAGTAATTAGCACAAAAAGTAAGATAACTGCCAGAATTGAAAGCCCTACTACATACGTGTTTTTATAGTGGACTTTATGTAGTTTTAAATCTTTTCTATAAGTCCATACCATTGCTGCAGCAAAAACGATTACGAAAATTACTGCAAAAATTAACTGCCCTGATGTAAACATATTGTATATCTTTAAGCACACAAAATTACATAAAATATCAAGTATAATGAAGAATAAAATCAGCGCAGTACAACAATTTCACGAAGCATTTAAATTAGGAATAAACCACAACCCAACAGCAAATTTGGGAGAAGCCAAAAATAAACTCCGTTTTAATTTAATGGACGAGGAGAATGAAGAGTATTTTGATGCTGCTCAAGATAATGACTTGGTAGAGGTTGCCGATGCCTTGGGCGATATGCTATATATTTTATGCGGAACCATTTTAGAACACGGAATGCAATATAAAATTGAAGAAGTGTTTAATGAAATACAGCGAAGCAATATGAGCAAGCTAGGTGCAGACGGAAAACCTATTTACAGAGAAGATGGTAAAGTGATGAAAGGCCCTTCTTATTTTAAACCGAATATTCAAGAGATTCTTGAGAAGGAATAATTAATAGTTAATTAGGTAAAATGAAGCCATCATTACCATTTTTTGAACCTAAAAAAGGATTTTATATTTCTCCTGAAAGTTTGATATTAATTGTACTTACTCTAATTGTTTTTATTACCTTCTATTTAGAAATATCTTTAGGCTTTAATTTAGGTAATTGGGCTATATATTTTGCTATTATTTGGGGATTGTATCTTATTGCTTTTACATTCAGTAATTTTTTTAGATATGAAAGAGAAATAGGTAGTTATAAGGGAATGATTAGGTTTGGGGAAAGTTCAATCTCTTTTAATGGTAAAAATTATAAATTAGAAAATATTGAAAAAATAGTTTTTAGCTGTGTAGACATCAAAGGAGATTCAAAGCTCTACTTGAGAGGACTTTCTTCGTCACTGTCAAATGGTTTAAACAATAGTATGACAATAAAATTGATTGATGGAGAAAAAGTTGAAGCCATATTCTTACAAACAAAAACACGTAGATTAAAATCTTACAAAGAGATCTTAACCTTTTATTATTTAGAGAACAAATTCAGTTGGTTGCATTTATTGGATGTGCTTGAAATGAACAACTACGAAGAAATACAAATATTTAAGAAAGAGATTCATTCGCAATCCTAAAACCTTAATATTACTTAAACAACCTTTTTCAAACTCACACAAAACGTAGTTCCTTTACCAATTTCAGATTTTTGAACAAAGATTTTACCATTGTGATATTCTTCAACAATACGTTTTGATAAAGAGAGTCCAAGACCCCAACCACGTTTTTTGGTGGTGTAGCCAGGGTTAAATATTTGCTGACGTAAATTTTTAGGAATCCCTTTGCCTGTATCAGAAATTAAGATATTCACTAATTTAGAAGTCTCTGTGATATCGATGGTAACTATACCTTTTCCTTGCATTGCATCAATCGAGTTTTTAATCAAATTTTCAATCACCCAACCGTATAATTGTGTGTTTAATAAAGTTGTAATTTCTTTGGCTTCACTATTAAAAATAAACTCAATTTGTTTAGAACTACGCGATTCAAAATAGTTATAAGCAGTTTTTGTTTCAGAAATAATATTATGCTTTTTTAGTGTAGGAATTGAACCAATTTTAGAAAAACGATCTGCTATAACATTCAGTCTGTTTACATCCTTTTCAATTTCGTTAGGAATGTTTTTATCTATATTTTCTAGTCGTAACAGTTCAATCCAGCCTAACAAAGATGAAAGAGGTGTCCCAATTTGATGTGCTGTTTCTTTCGCCATTCCTGTCCATAATTTGTTTTGCTCAGCAATTTTGGATGACTTAAAAAACAAGAAAATTACCGAAGAGAACAATACCAAAATTAAGACCAATGCAAGTGGATAGTATTTTAGTTTAGTAAGTAAATCAGAATTACGATAAAATATATATTGATGTACTTTAATAGTTTCGACTTCATAACTCACATCAATAGGACTGTTTTGAGTTTTCATTAACTCTAACTGTTTTGTCAATTGCATGCGCTGTTTTACACTTAATGAATTATACGTAGTATCTGGTACACTTAAATTACTCCACAGTGTTATATTGTCTTTTCCATCAGTAATAATCATTGGTATGGAGTTGTTACTCTCTAAAATAAATCGCTCTAACTCTACATCAACATCTAAATCAACAGTAGCAAATCTTTCATAAGCTTCACCTAAAATTTCCATTTTAGAGCGTTCTTCATTTTTAAATTTTTGAAAGAAAGTATAGGTATTCCAGAGAATTAGCGTAACAATAGAGAAAGATGCAATTATAGCAATCCAACGGGTAATCTGAGTGTTTTTTAGTGCAGACATATACACAAATATAAAATTTATTAATAGAATGATATCGATATAACGAATATCGGTTTGTCTTGGTATAAATGCAATAGGTTTTAAATGATTAATTTATTGTTTGTTGATAAGTTTCTAAAAGTTGAACAGGATAAAAAATATCAAAAAACGTACATTTGTCACACAAAAATTTAGAAACAATACGATGGAAGTAACAGGGAAAATTAAATTGATTAATGAAACGCAAACTTTTGGAGCGAGCGGATTTAGAAAAAGAGAAGTGGTTATAACTACAAACGAGCAATATCCACAAATGTTGATGATAGAGTTTGTACAAGATAAATGTGATATGTTGAATAGTTACGCTGTTGGACAAGATGTAAAAATTGCCATCAACTTAAGAGGTAGAGAGTGGATTAATCCAGAGGGAGTTGCAAAATATTTTAACTCAATTCAAGGATGGAGAATAGAAAATTTACAAACTGCGGCACCTCAAGGAGCTGATGTGCCTCCAATGGAAGAAATTCAAGCTGCAGATTTATCTAGTAACGAACCAGACGATTTACCATTTTAATAATTGTCTTTCCCATGTAAATGGGAATCCAGTTTAAGAATAATAAACCTTAAAGCGTATCTTAATTGATGCGCTTTTTTTGTACAATCTTAATTCCTTCCCTTTTTTTAAGGGAAGGTGATAATATCCAATGCGTTGGATATATCGGAAAGGTTGATTTAATAACCACCTCGTCTTTGTACTTGAAAATACAAGAACAAATCCACTCCTCCTTTTAAAGGAGGAGAATTTTAATCTCTTTACCTTTGTACAATGCACTTCTTAACTGACAAACTCGAATTTCCAAATGTTGCTGCTGCTAACGAATATGGCATGGTTGCAATAGGTGGAGATTTATCAACAGAGCGTTTACTGTTGGCATACAACTGCGGAATCTTTCCTTGGTATTCTGATGGAGAGCCTATAGTGTGGTATAGCCCAGATGAGCGGATGGTATTGTACCCTAACGAGTTGAGAGTTTCAAAAAGCATGCAACAGGTTTTAAAGAAAGGTGTTTTTAAAGTGACTTTTAATCAGGCTTTTGAAGAAGTAATTTACAGCTGTAAAATTATTGAACGTAAAGATGAATTTGGCACTTGGATTACTGATGAAATGGAAGATGCATATATAAAATTACACAAACTCGGAATTGCAAAATCAGTTGAGGTTTGGAGAGGCAATAAGTTAGTTGGCGGTTTATATGGGTTAGAAGTTGGAGATATCTTTTGTGGAGAATCAATGTTTAGCAAAGCGAGCAATGCCTCTAAAGTAGCATTCATCAATTTAGTTGATAATGCTCCTAAAAAATATAAACTTATCGATTGCCAAATTTACAACGAGCATCTGGCAAGTCTAGGTGCACGAGAAATTGATAGGGCTGAGTTTTTGAAGTACTTACCTGCTAGAAATTAGAAACTTCCAATGTCTTGGATATTATTTTCACTTGTAGTTTTATTTTTCTTGAAGTTCTTTTTCAGTAAATAATAAACTCCGACACAACTTAATATACCAAAAGGCATAGCCATTAACCCTAAAATTAAGTCACTAATGTCATCTATAGATTGAATAAGAAATAATTCATAAATAATTGCGATGATTACTCCTGCTACGAAAGTTCCGGCGTAATAAGTAGCTATTCCGAGAATTGCATATTGCCACTTTTTTTTGTTATACTCAGTGGCTAGATCTGCAAAATGTTTCCCGATAAAATAAATTAATAATAATCCTAACATATCAATTGTGCTTTTAGGTTGTTAAAAAAAACGAATATAGTTCTTCACAATTTTAGAAACAAATCAATAATATTTTTTTCGTAACCAAAAGGCAACCTTTACCAATAATATCAATGCCGGTACTTCTACCAGTGGACCAATAACTCCAGCAAATGCTTGCCCAGAATTAAGACCAAAAACAGCAATGGCTACTGCAATCGCCA
>JAQRMW010000039.1 GCA_028599075.1 Urechidicola sp.
TATAAAATTAATTGCTATATTAGTGCTTAACCAAAGGTCGTTGCTCTTTTGTTACATCTGATTTTCCTTCGGAAAATCCTCGCATACAAAACCGCAACTAATCTTATACAAACACGTTGTGTGTAATATGAAGAAAGTAATATCGTATATAATTATAATTTTATTTTTCACTAACTGTTCTCACTATATTTTGAACAGCAATAGGTATGTTAGACCTCCAAAAAAACATAAATTTCATTACAGTAAAAAAGTTGAAAAATTAAAAAATATTGAAATAATCGATACAACTGCTATTTATTATATGCATAATTCATATTTAGCAACTCGTAAAGGATATACTCAAACAAAAAAATATAAAAGAACAGATAGTTTTATAAGGTTTTATGGAAATGGGAGATTAAAGATTCAAAGTTGTAATGACGAATATCCTAAAATTGAAGACGTAAACAATATCAACAATGGAATTATAGGTTACTATTTATTAAGTGGAGATGAAATAAAAATTGAAATATATACTGATATTAATGGTGGCTCAAATCAATTAAAGTATGGTCATTTTGATGAAAATAAAAATCTAATAATCTATGATTATAGTCCCAATAATTATATTACAATTTTTAATTTGTGGTCTGATAAAAAAGGAAGAGAACTAATGAAAAAAGAAATTCAAAAGAAAAAATATGAAAAAACAAAGATAAACGGAATGTTATACATAAAACCAAATTGGTAATAGTAATACTACACACAACACCGTGTAAAATTCATTGCTAGGTTTTGGCTTATTTAGGAAAATCCTATCGGATTTTCAAGTCTGTTAATTTTTGTAAATTAGTTGCTTATTCACGCAACGAAATCTTACACAAACACGTTATGCACAAGCTAAAAAGAACAACGACATGAGAAAAACAGTCATTTTCATTTTGACAATCTTACTTTTTCAATCCTGTGGCTCGGGAGAAGAAGAACAATTGGTGACAGTAGGAAACAAATATTCACTTTCTATTCCTTCATTCTTGACAAAAGTCAGCAATCTTAACGATGATGCCTCACTTCAATATCAACATGCTTGGAAGGAATTTTATGTAATAGCCATTGACGAATCGAAAGCAGAAATGCAAAAAGCCATTATTGAAAATGACCTTGAAGACTTATATAAAAATAACATTGAAGGTTATTCAAAGTTGATTTTGGACGGTTTTAAGGAAAGTTTAAGCAACCCATATCAATCTGAAATAATTGACACGACTATTAACAAAATGCCAGCTAAACTAACCACGTTAAGTGGAACCGTAGAAGGAATTGATGCATTTTACTCAATCGGAATTTACGAAGGAAAAACCAGTTATTATCAAGTTTTGGCATGGACTCTTAAGAGTAAACAATACAGTTACAAAACCAAAATGAATAAAATTCTTTACTCATTGGCAGAATTAAAAAAGACAGAAAATGCTCAGTAATTCATGGAACAATATATTAGATTGGTTTAGAGACAGAAGTGAACGTAGCAAACTTGTTCGCAGCTTTAACGAATCTGCACGAAATTCATTTGTTGGTGGTATAGCCCCAACATTACTTAAAGCTAAAATTTCTAAAGGAG
This sequence comes from Urechidicola sp., assembly GCA_028599075.1. Lineage (GTDB taxonomy): Bacteria > Bacteroidota > Bacteroidia > Flavobacteriales > Flavobacteriaceae > Urechidicola. Next base: position 1,598 of record JAQRMW010000039.1, read on the forward strand.
AAAGCGCATACAAACACCAATTTTCAAATTGGCTGAACACAGGGTATCGTATTCAAGCATTTACAGGAAAGCAACTATCAAAAGACGAACTTATGCATATTGGGAAAGTTATCCTTAATGACGAAATTCTTGTCCGTAAACTCGTTGTTTTGGGTTGGGACACCTTGGAAATCCATGGAGATGAAGGCACTTATGGTTGCAGGTGGCAACTGAAAGACTATATACCATTACCTAAATTTAATCAAGAATAATATGAATGATACTTTAATCCAAGACAGTCTTAAGGTTGCAGAAAAAGTAGTCGCTAAAACGACCGAAAATAATGATTCAAGTAACCTGTGGATGTGGGTTGCAATTGGAGAGTTTGCAATAATAATTGGGTTGATATTAGCAAATCGATTCAAAAGAAAACCTAATGCCAAAAAACAGTTTAAGGATGAATCACTTGCGCAAGAAGTTGACTTTAACAATATTATTAATAGTTCTTTTCATTCAAATGAATTATACGATATTCTGAAAGTCAAATGCCACCCTGACCGTTTTCCAACTGACCCAAAACTTAATGAAATAGCTGAAAAACTATTCCAAGAAATAACAAAAAGCAAAACAAACGTTAAACGCCTTCAAGAACTTAAAATAGAAGCACAACAAAAATTAAATATTAACTTTTAAAAATTAGAATTATGGAACAAGTAGTAATATTATTAGTAGCAGTTGGTCTTGCTGCATTAGTAGGTCAATTAGGTAAAAATAGAAAAATTGGGTTTGGGTGGAGTTTTGCCCTCAGTTTGTTCTTATCGCCAATTATAGGTCTAATTATAACCTTATTTTCCAAAAAGAAAGATGTTGAATTCATTGACATAAAGAAAGACGAAAACTAACATTTATGAAAATAGCAGGAATTATTTTACTCGTTTTAGGTATTCTATCAACTCTTGGTGCAATTATCGGTGCTGCAAACGGACATTCTACCTCATTTGGTGGTTTGGCGTTTGTTGTTTTAGGAGCGTTTTTATTAAGTAGAGCGAATAAGAAAAAGGAAGAAGAAGAAAAGAAAAGAAAATGGGCTGAAGGAAATTCTAATGAAACGGAATAGAAAGCCAGTGCATAACAATGTATAAAAAACATAAGTGGTTCAGTGGTTTACGGAGCATTTGCACATTTAATCAGCTCCGCCAAATCTGCGATTTGACGGTTTGTTTTAAAGAATTAAATTTGTGTCTAATCGCAAATTTGGCTCAGTGCAACTTGACAGGTAAGAGCTTCGAAATCACTTACGTTTCTTATACTTACCGTTGTACACAAGCCCAGAACAGAAATTCTGAACCTAAAAAATTGAACCCAAAACAATAAATTGGAATACTATTTGTTTCCTATTTAAGAAACTTTCGTATATTTGCAAAAAGGAATAAC
>JAQRMW010000004.1 GCA_028599075.1 Urechidicola sp.
AAATAATTCTATAGGTTTCTTTGCTAAACTATCTCAACAAAAAAATGTAAATTTGCCGTCTAATTTCAAGAAAGAATATGTTAGACAAGGTTTCGAAATTAATTGATGATGTTCAGGCATTTAAGGCAACTTCAAAAGAAGAAATTGAAGTTTTTAGAATTAAATATCTAGGAAATAAAGGTTTGCTAAAGGATTTGTTTACTGAGTTTAAATCGGTAGATGCTTCGATGAAAAAAGATTTAGGACAAGCTTTAAATAGGTTGCGAAATGCTGCATCAGATAAAGTAAAAGAATTGAATGAATCTATAGATGATTCTCAATCTTCTAAAAGCTTTTATGGCGATTTAACGCGCCCATCTGAACCAATAGAATTAGGTTCTCGTCACCCGATATCAATTGTTAGAAACAGAATTATTGAGGTCTTTTCTAAAATCGGATTTACTGTTTCTGAGGGTCCAGAAATTGAAGATGACTGGCACAATTTTACAGCCTTAAATTTACCAGAATATCATCCTGCAAGAGATATGCAGGATACATTTTTTATTGAACAAGATCCAGATATTTTATTGCGCACACATACGAGCTCTGTGCAGGTGAGATATATGGAAAATAATGAACCGCCTATCAGAACTATCTCTCCAGGGCGTGTTTTTAGAAACGAAGATATATCTGCTAGAGCACATTGTATTTTTCATCAAGTAGAAGGTTTGTATATAGATACTGATGTTTCTTTTGCTGATTTAAAACAGACACTTTTATATTTTACAAAAGAAATGTTTGGCAAGTCTAAAATTAGATTGCGCCCTTCGTATTTTCCTTTTACAGAACCAAGTGCCGAGGTAGATATCTATTGGGGATTAGAAACAGAAGTAGATTATAAAATTACCAAAGGTACTGGTTGGTTAGAGATTATGGGTTGCGGTATGGTAGATCCAAATGTGTTGAAAAATGCAAACATCGATCCTGAAAAATATACGGGATATGCTTTTGGAATGGGGATAGAACGTATAGCAATGTTGCTATATCAAATTCCTGATATTAGAATGTTTTATGAAAACGATGTGCGCTTCTTAGAACAGTTTAAATCGGTATTATAAATTTGTTTAGCCGTTTAATTGTTTAAATGAAAAAAGACATTCAAATACCCGATGTTTCTGACGTTTTTATGGCAGTCGTAAAAGAGTACAACGACATTTATAAAACCGAAGATTGGAATGTGTACATCATTAATAATAAATCTGTCGAGTTAGAAATGGTTTTGATCGTTTCTCATGGATATAATGACCAAGACAGCACTTCGAAAATGCGTCATAAAATTGAAAAACTTCCCGCTAATTCATTTGCAAAAGTAGAGTTAATTCAACCAGAACTTTTTAAACTCAACAATGAATTTAAAGTCACTTTTTTTGAAAGTAACAATATGTTTGATAAAACATACTTATTCAAAAAAAACACCTTAAATGAAGATGCTTTAAGAATGATTTCTTTGTTGGATAAAAAAGGAATTTTGCTGAAGTAATTTATTTAATCCAATAAGTCCGTTAATTTTTTAAATTGCTTTTTAGGATTTTTACCTTCATATAGAATTCGATGAATAGTATCAATAATCGGAGTTTTTGCTCCATTTTTTTGATTGATTTCAAAAGCAGATTTTGTAGCGTAATATCCTTCGGCAATCATCACCATTTCCATTTGAGCTGACTTCACAGTATATCCTTTCCCTATCATATTTCCGAACATTCTGTTTCTACTAAAGGTTGAATATCCTGTAACTAATAAATCACCTAAATAGGCAGAATTATTAATGTTCCGCTTCATTTTGTGCACCTTCTTAATATAGCGTTTCATCTCTCTAATTGCGTTAGACATTAAGACAGATTGAAAATTATCACCATACCCCAAACCATGGGCAATACCAGCGGCAATGGCATAAATATTTTTTAGCATAGCGGCATATTCGGTACCAATGATATCGTCAGAAACTTTTGCATTAATATATCTACTCGATAAATTTTTAGCAATAAAAGCTGCTTTTTCTTGATCTGTACATGCGATGGTTAAATATGATAATCGTTCTAGAGCAACTTCTTCGGCATGACAAGGTCCTGTTATGACCCCAATATTTTCGAACGGAATTTGCATCTTATCATGAAAATGCTCGCCTACAATTAACCCTGATTCTGGAATGATTCCTTTGATGGCAGAAAATAATATTTTGCCATTAAGAGAAGTGGTAATTTTATCAATTTCATTTTTTACAAAAGCTGATGGAATCACAAAAATGAGATAATCAGCATAATCAATCATCTCATTAATATCACTTGATAGTTTTAATTGATTGGTGTTAAACTCTACAGAAGTTAAATATTTAGGATTGTGCTTGTTCTCTTTGATGTAAGCCAAAGACTGCTCGTTGCGCATATACCAACCAACAGTTTCTAGGTTTTCGCATAGCATTTTTACGATGGCTGTAGCCCAACTTCCATTTCCAAAAACAGCAATTTTAGCGTTGTTGCTCATATTCATTTTTGTTTGAATTTCAAAAGTACTATTTTTAAATTAGTAAATGAGTGAGCTTAAAGACTCCTTAAATATTTTTTAATTGTCTATCATACATAACAATACTTCCAGCTACTGATACATTTAAACTTAATTCAGATTTAAATTTTACCAAAAAATGGGCTTTCTCTTTTGCTGTTTTTGATAAGCCATGATCTTCGGCACCTAACAAATAAACACATCTTCTTGGGTGTTCGAAAGTTTCTAATTGCTCTGCTTTTTTATCCAATTCAACACCAACTAACATTGCTCCTTTTGGTAAATTATTAAAGAAATCATCGAATGTATCATAATGAAAATAGGGCATAGCGCCAACAGCTTTGTGAGTATCGCAGGCTTGTTTTGCATACCGGTTGCCAATAGTAAAAATAAAACTAGCGCCCATATTTTGTGCAGAACGCCATAGTACCCCCAGATTTTCTGGAGTCTTTCCGTTCTGAATTCCTATCCCAAAAAAACCTTGTTCTAGATTGTTGACCACTGTTCTATTTCTTAGTAAGCATTCTCTTAATTTCATTGAGTTTCATCAATGCTTCAATCGGAGTTAATGTATCAATATTGGTAGATAGTATTTCTTCTTTTACGTCCTCTAGCAAAGGGTCATCTAATTTAAAGAAACTCAGTTGTACATCTTCATCTTGTGCTTGCTTCAATTTATTTTTAATGTCTTCAGATGAATGTGATTCTTCTAATTTTTTCAACATTTTGTTTGCTTTATGAATCACTGTCGATGGCATTCCAGCTAATTTAGCAACATGAATTCCGAAACTATGTTCACTACCACCCGCTACTAATTTTCGTAAAAAAATGACATTGTCTTTGAGTTCTTTTACCGAAACATTAAAGTTTTTGATACGCTCAAAAGTTTTGGTCATATCATTTAATTCGTGATAATGTGTGGCAAACAATGTCTTTGCTTTGGTAGGATGCTCGTGCAAATATTCGGCAATTGCCCAAGCTATTGAAATACCATCATAGGTACTTGTGCCTCTACCAATTTCATCTAACAGAATTAAACTACGGTCAGATAAATTATTCAAGATGCTAGATGTTTCATTCATCTCGACCATAAAAGTAGATTCGCCCATAGAGATATTATCGCTAGCTCCAACCCTCGTAAAAATTTTATCTACTATTCCTATTTTTGCATTTTGTGCCGGAACATAAGAACCCATTTGTGCCAATAAAACAATCAAAGCTGTTTGGCGTAAAATTGCAGATTTACCACTCATATTAGGCCCCGTAATCATAATGATTTGCTGTTGTGTTCTGTTGAGCACTACATCATTTGCAATATATTCTTCGCCAATTGGTAATTGTTTTTCAATAACCGGATGCCTTCCATTTTTAATATCCAAATCCGTGCTTTCATCAATAATTGGACAAACATAATTATTGTCCTTTGCAGTTAAAGCAAATGAACAGAGGCAGTCTATTTGCGCAATTAATTGTGCATTTTTCTGAACAGGACTTATAAACTTAAGTAAGAACTGAATTAAATCAGAAAAGAGCTGTTGTTCTAATTGATCAATTTTTTCTTCTGCTCCTAAAATTTTTGTTTCATACTCTTTTAACTCTTCCGTAATATATCTTTCTGCATTTACAAGTGTTTGCTTACGAATCCACTCTTCAGGAACTTTATCTTTATGTGTATTTCGAACCTCGATATAATATCCAAACACATTGTTAAAAGCAATTTTTAATGACGATATACCAGTGCGTTCAATTTCTCGTTGCACCATATTGTCTAAATATTCTTTTCCCGAATTTGAAATGGCACGTAAATCATCTAATTCTTGTGATACTCCACTTGCAATGGCATTTCCTTTATTGATATTTACAGGAGCATTTTCAAATAGTGTAGTGCTAATTTTTTCAATCAATAATTTACAATCATCTAATGCATTTCCGACATTTTTCAAATACGGATTTTTATTTTTTTCAGCAGCAGTTTTTATAGGTAGAATTGCTTGCAATGAATCTTTTAGTAAAACTACCTCCTTCGGATTTATTTTCCCTGTTGCTACTTTAGAAATAAGGCGTTCAATATCACTAATCTGATTTATTTGATAGGTAGTGATTTCAAAAAAGGCATCATTGTCAATTAAATATTTTACAATTTCTTGACGTTTTTTTATATCTTCAATTTGATTTAGAGGAAACGCCAACCATCGTTTTAATAAACGACCACCCATTGGCGAAATAGTAGTGTCGATAATATCTAAAAGCGTAACTGCCTCAGCAGAGTTTGCTTGATACAATTCCAAATTACGGATGGTAAATCGATCCATCCATACATAATTATCTTTAGTAATTCTTTGAATTGAGGTGATGTGCTGTAAGTTATTATGTTGTGCTTCTGACAAGTAATATAAAACAGCTCCTGATGCAATAATTCCTTCAGGCAAGTCTTCAACCCCAAATCCTTTAAGCGATTTTACTCTAAAGTGATTGGTTAAATTTTCATGTGCATAATCAGCCTGAAAAATCCAATCATCCAAATAAAAAGTATTGAAGCGTTCGCCAAAATATTCTAAGAATTTAACCTTGTGTTGCTTTTGAACTAAGACTTCACTTGGACTAAAGTTTTGTAATAATTTATCAATGTATTCTGTGTTACCTTGAGCTGTTAAATACTCGCCGGTTGAAACATCTAAAAAAGAAATTCCGATATATTTTTTACCAAAATGAACTGCTGCTAAAAAGTTGTTGGTTTTGGCTTGTAGTACTTCATCATTGAGAGCAACACCCGGAGTTACCAATTCAGTTACACCACGTTTTACAATGGTTTTGGTCATTTTTGGATCTTCTAACTGATCGCAAATTGCCACCCTGCAACCCGCCTTTACCAACTTAGGCAAATAGGTATTCATTGAGTGATGCGGGAAACCTGCCAATGCAGTTTCGGTTTCACTTCCTGCACCTCGTTTGGTTAAAACAATTCCTAAAATCTTGGAAGCTTTTACAGCATCTTCACCAAAAGTTTCATAAAAATCACCCACTCTAAACAATAACATTGCATCAGGATATTTTATCTTGATGGCATTGTATTGTTTCATCAACGGAGTGACTTTTTTTGCTTTTGCCAAGGATTGATATTTTATAAAGTGAATTGCGAATTTAAGGTATTTTTTTAGTTGTTACCAACAAAAAACCCCGAAGTTAATTCGAGGTTTCTAATATCTAAACGAGAATAATCTAGCATCTAGTATTTTTAAAAGTCTTTCACTTAGGAAAGGATTTAGGATACGCTTTTAAACCAACTCCTTTTCTACTAAATATTCAGCAATCTGAATTGTATTAGTTGCGGCACCTTTTCGTAAATTATCAGAAACAACCCACATGTTTAAGGTTTTTGCTTGTGACTCATCTCTACGAATTCTACCTACAAAAACATCATCTTTATCATGCGCATAAATCGGCATGGGATACGTATTGGTTTCCAAATTATCTTGTACAACAACCCCAGGAAAGTCGTTTAATAACTTACGAACATCCTCCAAATCAAAATCATTTTCAAACTGAACGTTTACTGCTTCAGAATGTCCACCTGAAGTTGGAATTCTAACTGCAGTTGCTGTCACAGAAAAAGAATCATCACGTAAAATTTTCTTTGGTTCTTTTACCAATTTCATTTCTTCTTTGGTATATCCGTTTTCTAAAAACACATCACAATGAGGTAAGGCATTTCTTCCTATTGGGTGCGGGTATGCCATTTCACCTTCAATCCCTGCTTCTTCATTGTCTAATTGTTGAACAGCTTTTACACCTGTTCCAGAAACAGATTGGTAAGTAGAAACCACCAAACGTTTCATTTTATATGCATCGTGTAAAGGAGATAAAGCCATCACCAATTGAATGGTAGAACAATTAGGGTTTGCAATAATTTTGTCTTGTTTAGTTAATACGTCACCATTAATTTCTGGAACAACTAATTTTTTAGTAGCGTCCATTCTCCATGCCGAAGAATTGTCAATCACGGTTGTTCCTGCTTCAGCAAATTTTGGAGCCCACTCTAATGATGTATCTCCACCAGCAGAAAACAACGCAATATCAACATTCATTTTTACAGCATCTTCTAAGGTTACAACGGTATATTCTTTTCCTTTAAAGGATAATTTTTTTCCAGCAGATCTTTTAGAAGCAACAGGAATTAATTCCGTAACCGGAAAGTTTCTTTCTTCCAATACTTTTAACATCACAGTTCCTACCATTCCGGTAGCGCCAACAACAGCAACTCTCATAATTTTTTATTTAAATTTAATAGCCAACAAAGGTCAGAAAAAAGGAATAGATTAAAAGCTTTTAAGAGAATTTTATCACATTAATTAGGATTGTTAAATATTTAACAATCAAAGGTTAAATCGATTGTAGATTAGTTAAAATCACTCTCTTAAAATCAGAAAACAGTATGATATAAAACAATAAAGTGTAGTTTTGCAAAAAATTTAACAATGACGACAACAGGGAAAATAGAATTAATGGCTCCTGCCGGAAACTTTGAGTCACTACAAGCTGCTTTAGATAACGGTGCGGACTCAGTTTATTTTGGGGTAGAGCAATTGAACATGAGAGCGAGAGCGTCGATTAATTTTACCTTGGATGATTTACAAGAAATTTCAGACAGATGTAAAGCAAAAAAGGTAAGAACTTACCTTACCTTAAATACTATCATTTACGATCATGATTTATCGATTGTAAAAACCTTATTACAAAAAGCAAAAGATGCAGATATTACAGCGGTGATTGCAATGGACCAAGCGGTAATTGCAAGTGCAAGAGCGATTGGTATGGAGGTTCATATTTCAACACAAATCAATATTACAAATATTGAAACGGCTAAGTTTTATGCAATGTTTGCAGACACTATGGTGTTGAGTCGTGAGTTGAGTTTACGTCAGGTAAAGAAGATTACTGAGCAAATAGAAAAAGAAAATATTTGCGGCCCTTCAGGGAATTTAGTTGAGGTTGAAATTTTTGGACACGGTGCTTTGTGTATGGCGGTTTCTGGAAAATGTTATATGAGTTTACACTCTGCAAATTCATCAGCAAATAGAGGAGCCTGTAAACAAAATTGCAGAAAAAAATATACAGTGATTGACCAAGAAACTGGTTTTGAAATGGAGTTGGACAATGAGTATATCATGTCTCCAAAAGATTTATGTACCATTGATTTTTTAGATGAAATTGAAGATGCAGGAATCAAAGTTTTAAAAATTGAAGGTCGAGGAAGAGCGCCAGAATATGTGGCCAAAGTAATTAAATGTTACAGAGAAGCAATTGATGAAATTGATGCAGGAACCTATACTAAAGAAAAGGTAATAGGTTGGATGCAAGAATTAGAAAAAGTGTATAACCGTGGCTTTTGGAGTGGATATTATCTCGGTCAAAAATTAGGAGAATGGAGCAAAGGATCAGGATCACACGCTACACAAAAGAAGGTGTATTTAGGTAAAGGGGTGCATTATTTTCCAAAACCAAAAATTGGAGAATTTAAAATAGAAGCTTACGACATTTCTATTGGTGATACAATTTTAATTACAGGGCCAACAACAGGAGCCCAAGAAATGAAAGTGTCTGAAATGTTGGTGAATGATGAAAAAAAGGACAAAGGAGAAAAAGGAGATTCAGTTACAATTCCGCTTGAGTTTAGAGTTCGTGCATCTGATAAATTATACAAAATAGTTGAAAATGTAGTGGAGGCTTAATGGTTATAATCACACTTCAAAGAGCAAAATGTATTGGCTGCAATTACTGTGTAGAGTTAGCTCCAACGCAATTTCAAATGTCAAAAAAAGATGGAAAATCAGTCTTACTTCACTCAAAAGAAAAGAAAGGGTTTTTTACTTTAAAATCTCGAGATGAAACAATTTTTGATCAAAGTGTTAAAGCTAAAGAAGCATGTCCAGTCAAGATTATAGAAGTAAAGCAAACGTAGATTTACCTTACCTTAAAAATATTTTTTCAACTCTTTTTCTTTTTCCATACCTTTACGAATTAGTGAAAAAAGAATACGAATCCTATAATGTCTTTTAAATTAATTTATTAGGCATTTCAAAATATATATTTATGAGCTGTAATAGCTGCTCTACTGAAACTGACAGCATTCCTAAAGGGTGTAAAAGCAATGGAAGTTGCGGAACAGGAAGTTGCGACAAACTAACAGTTTTTGATTGGCTTTCTAACATGACCCTTCCTAGTGGTCAAGAGCCTTTTAACATTGTTGAGGTTAGGTTTAAAAACGGACGCAAACATTTTTATAAAAACGAAAAACTGCAATTGTGCATGGGCGAGGTGGTAGCTGTCGAAGGCTCCCCTGGGCATGACATTGGAACAGTTTCTTTAACGGGCGAATTAGTTCGTATCCAGATGAAGAAAAAAGGAGTTGCACAAGATAGTGAAGAAGTTAAAAAAATCTACCGAAAAGCATCACAAAGAGACATCGAAGTTTGGCAACGTGCTCGAGATAAAGAAATTGAAACTCAAAAAAGAGGACGTGAAATTTTAGGCAGATTAGATTTAAAAATGAAATTGTCTGATGTAGAATACCAAGGTGATGGCAACAAAGCTACTTTTTATTATACCGCAGATGAACGTGTAGATTTTCGTCAATTAATTCGTGATTTAGCTAGTGCTTTTAGGATTAGAGTTGAGATGAAACAAGTGGGTTTACGTCAAGAAGCAGCAAGACTTGGAGGTGTGGGTTCTTGCGGTAGAGAACTGTGTTGTTCTACTTGGTTGACGGATTTTAGAAAAGTAAATACTGCTGCGGCTAGGTATCAACAATTATCTTTAAACCCGCAAAAACTTTCTGGACAATGTGGAAAATTAAAGTGCTGTTTAAACTTTGAATTAGATACGTATTTAGACGCCCTTAAAAGTTTCCCTAAAAAAGAAACCATTTTAAAAACTGAAAAAGGGGATGCTGTTTTTGTAAAGATGGACATCTTTAAAGAAGAGTTTTGGTACACTTATAAAGATGACTCTTTTAAATGGTATAAGTTAGATTTAGCACAATTAAATGAAATTATTGACACCAATAAAGGCGGCGAAGTAGTTTCTTCACTAGAAGATTTTGAGCTAGAATTAGCACCTGCTAAAAAGGTTGATTTTGAAGATGCAGTTGGTGAAGATAGCCTAACACGATTTGATCAACCTAAGCGAAAATCTAATAGAAGAAGGAACAAAAACAGAAAACCTCAAAATAAAAACAGACAGCAAAACCAAAACAAACCAAAGCAGGGAGTTAATAAAAAAAGCGGTCAAAAGCAAGCTCAAAATTCTGGAGGAAAACCAAATCAACAGAAAAATAAAAACAGAAATAGAAAACCACGACCACCTAAAAATAATCAAAAAGATGCCTAAATCATTTTTTATTCTAATACTAATTTTAGGTTTAATTTCTTGCGACTCTAACCGAACATTTGATGAGTACTACTCTGTTGAGAATAATTGTTGGCTTGAAGAGAATGTGGTTGAATTCAAGGTTGAAGTAGAAGACACAATTTCTAAAAATAATATTTTTATCAATATTAGAAATAATAAAGAATACGAGTTTAGCAATTTGTTCTTAATTGCGAGTATGGAGTTTCCGAACGGATTAAAAGTTATTGATACGCTAGAGTATGAAATGACTGATAAAGCTGGAAATTACTTAGGATCTGGTTATACAGACATCAAAGAAAACAAACTCTTTTATAAAGAAAACGTACGCTTTCAGAACAAAGGGTTACATATTCTAAAAGTAGAACAAGCAATGCGAAAAAGCAGCAATATACACGGTCTCGATTCGTTAAAAGGTATCGCCGATATTGGCTTAAGAATTGAACATGTAACAGAATAATCCCCCAAAATGACAAATAAAAAAACAAAAAAAAAGGCAGAGGCTCCTAACTATCTAAAATGGTTTTGGCGTGTTGTAATAGTAGGTGTTTTATTAGCAATTCTCCCTTTTTTCTTAGCTTCAATTGGTGCTTTAGGTCATATGCCTACTTTTGAAGAATTAGAAAACCCTGAGAATAATTTAGCAACAGAAATTATTTCTATAGATGGTAAAACACTTGGAAAATTTTTTAAAGAAAACCGTACTCCAGTAGATTTTAAAGAACTCCCTGAAAATTTAGTAAATGCGCTAGTCGCTACTGAAGACGAACGCTTTTATGAACACTCAGGTATCGATTTTAAGTCTACAGCAAGAGCCATTGTTAAAATGGGAAAAGGCGGTGGAGGTAGTACGATTACACAGCAATTATCAAAATTATTATTTCATGGAGAAGGCTCAAAAAATCTAATTGAAAGACTTATTCAAAAAACAAAAGAATATGTTATTGCAGTTCGTTTAGAGCGTCAATATACCAAGCGAGAAATTATTGCAATGTACTTTAATAAGCAAGGGTTTTTATTTAACGCTATTGGAATTCGTTCTGCTTCTAGAATTTATTTTGGAAAAGAACCACATGATTTGAATATTGAAGAATCAGCAGTTTTAGTTGCAATGTTGAAAAATCCAAGGCAGTATAATCCAAAAAGAGAAATTTCTAAAGAAAAATCTTTTCGAAGAAGAAATCTAGTGCTAAATCAAATGGCAAAAAACGAGTTCATTACTACTCAAGAAAAAGATTCTTTACAATTACTACCAATAAAATTAGATTTTTCTCCAGAAGGACATAGTGAAGGATATGCCACTTATTTTAGAGAATACCTTAGAGATTATATGAAAAAATGGATTAGAAATAATCCAAAGCAAAATGGAGAGAAGTATAATTTATATAGCGATGGTTTAAAAATTTATGTGACTCTTGATTCTCGCATGCAACAATATGCAGAGGAGTCAATGCAAGAGCACATGGCTAATTTGCAGCGTATATTTTTTAAAGAGCAAAAGCGAAATAAGACAGCTCCTTTTTACGATTTAGAAAAGGAAGATGAAGATAGGTTGATGAAGCAAGCAATGAAACGATCTAATCGTTGGAGGAGAATGAAATTGCACGGTAAATCTGAAAAAGAAATTTTAGCATCCTTTAAAGAGAAGACCGAAATGAAAGTTTTTTCTTGGAAAGGAGATATTGACACTATCATGACGCCTATAGATTCTATTCGTTATTACAAGCATTATTTGCGCTCAGGATTATTATCTATTGAGCCACAATCGGGTCATGTAAAGGCTTGGGTTGGCGGAATTAATTACAAACACTTTCAGTTTGATGCCGTGAAGCAGCAAAAGCGTCAAGTAGGGTCAACCTTTAAACCCTTTGTATATGCCACAGCAATCAATCAATTAAAATTATCCCCTTGTGATAGTTTTCCTAACCTTCCATATACCATTTCTAAATTAAAATATGGCGCTGAAGAAGATTGGACTCCTAAAAATTCTGGTGAAGAATATGGAGGGATGTTGACCTTAAAACAAGCCTTAGCAAAATCAGTTAATGTAATCTCTGCGCGTATGATTGATATGGCACTTCCTAAAAACGTCGTGCGTTTTGCACATCGATTAGGAATTGAAACTGATATTCCAGAAGTACCAGCAATTGCTTTAGGTTCGGTTGATTTAAGCCTATATGAAATGCTAGGAGCATACTCTACTTTTGCAAATAAAGGGCTAAGAGTTGATCAAATGATGGTGTTGCGTATTGAAGATAAAAACGGGACTATCTTAGAACAATTTGTTCCTGAAACGGAAGAGGTAATGAGTGAAGAATCGGCCTATGTTGTTTTAAATTTATTAGAAGGAGTAACAAGATTTGGATCAGGAGTTAGATTGAGAGGTAAGTGGGGTTCTTATCCAGATAATATCGCGACAGGATATCCTTATGAATTTACAAACCCTATTGCTGGTAAAACAGGAACAACCCAAAACCAATCTGACGGGTGGTTTATGGGAATGGTGCCAAATTTAGCAACAGGAGTTTGGGTTGGAGGTGAAGACCGAGCAACACATTTTGAAAATATTACCCAAGGTCAAGGAGCGTCTATGGCACTACCAATTTGGGCAATATATTATAAAAAATTATATGCTGACACCTCTTTAAATGTAAGTTTAGAAGAGTTTGAAAAACCAGAAGAGATTTCTATACAAATAAATTGTAATGGTGAGGAAGATGAGGATGAAGAGTTAGAAGACGGAGAAAAGCCAGAGAAGAAAAAAGAAAAAGTTGTTGAAGAAGAACCTGAATTTTAAAAAACAGAGTTATGATAAATAAAGTTGTAAAAAATGTCGAAGAAGCTTTGGATGGTGTCGCATCTGGAATGGAATTTATGTTGGGAGGCTTTGGATTGTGTGGAATTCCTGAAAACTGCATTTCTGAACTGGTTAAACGAGAGGTTTCAGATTTAACATGTATTTCTAATAATGCTGGAGTTGATGATTTTGGATTAGGCCAGTTATTGCAAAAACATCAAATTAAAAAAATGATTTCTTCTTATGTGGGAGAAAATGATGAGTTTGAACGTCAGATGCTATCTGGAGAGCTAGAGGTAGATTTAATTCCGCAAGGAACTTTGGCCGAAAGGTGTAGAGCAACAGGTGCTGGAATCCCTGCATTCTTTACACCAGCAGGATATGGAACTGAAGTTGCTGAAGGAAAAGAAACACGAGATTTTAATGGAAAAATGCACGTGTTAGAACACGCATTCAATCCTGAGTTTGCTTTTGTAAAAGCTTGGAAAGGAGATACAGCTGGGAATTTAATTTTTAAAGGAACCGCAAGAAACTTTAATCCGATGATGGCAATGGCAGGTAAAATTACTGTTGCTGAGGTTGAGGAATTGGTTGAAGTTGGAGAGTTAGACCCAAATCAAATTCATACTCCCGGAATTTTTGTACAACGAATTTTTCAAGGAAAAGATTATGAAAAGAGAATTGAGCAGAGAACCGTAACCCCAAAATCTTAGTATTATGTCATTACGAACGAGAAACGAGTGTGGCAATCTTTTTAATTAATGAGATTGCTTCGGAGTTTACAACTCCTCGCAAAGACGATAAATAAATTTATAAATAGGAAAAGACATGTTAACAAAGCAACAAATCGCGCAAAGAATTGCTCAAGAATTACAAGATAAATGGTATGTCAATTTAGGTATTGGCATTCCTACTTTGGTGGCAAATTATATTCCTGAAGGAATTGATGTTGAGTTTCAATCTGAAAATGGGTTGTTAGGGATGGGACCTTTTCCTATTGAAGGAACAGAAGATGCTGATATGATAAATGCGGGAAAACAAACCGTTACTATTTTAGAAGGTGGCTCTTTGTTTGATTCGGCTATGAGCTTTGCTATGATTCGTGGTCAGCATGTTCAATTAACTGTTTTAGGTGCGATGGAAGTTGCTCAAAATGGAGATATTGCCAATTGGAAAATCCCTGGTAGAATGGTAAAAGGAATGGGTGGAGCAATGGATTTAGTAGCATCAGCAGATAATATTATTGTAGCTATGATGCATACCAATAAACGTGGAGAATCTAAAATTTTAAAAGAATGTTCACTGCCTTTGACAGGAGTTGGATGTGTTAAGAAAATTGTTACCAATTTAGCAGTTTTAGATGTTAGAGATAATTCTTTTTATTTATTAGAAAGGGCTCCAGGAGTTTCTGTAGAAGAAATTCAACAAGCAACAGAAGGCAGTTTAATTGTTGAAGGAGAGATTCCTGAGATGCAATTTTAAGAGATAAATAATTTAATTACTGTCTGTTCGATCGCAGTCGAGAACTAAAAGAGAAAACACAATTTCTCCGTTGGAGGAATCAAAAACTTTAAATGAAAATAATATCATACAACGTTAACGGAATTAGAGCAGCACTTAAAAAAGGATTTATAGATTGGCTAAAAGCTGCAAATCCTGATGTGTTGTGTTTGCAAGAAACAAAAGCTCATAAAGAACAATTAGACCTTTCTGTTTTTGAAGAGGCTGGTTACAAATATCATTATTGGTTTTCGGCTCAAAAGAAAGGATATAGTTCAGTTGCAGTACTTTGTAAAGAAGAACCCAACCATGTAGAATATGGTACAGGTATAGAAACCATGGATTTTGAAGGTCGTAATTTACGTGTAGATTTTGACAATATTTCAGTCATGAGTTTATACTTACCTTCGGGGACTAATGACTTGCGTTTGGATTTTAAGCTGAATTATATGGATGAGTTTTTAGACTATATATCAGATTTAAAAAAGACGATTCCAAATTTAGTGATTTGTGGAGATTATAACATTTGCCACGAAGAGATTGATATTCATAATCCAAAGGGATTAAAAAACACATCTGGGTTTTTACCTGTTGAGCGCAAATGGATTGGTGAAATGATTGACAGTGGATTTATTGATACGTTTCGTCATTTTAATAAAGAACCAGATCAATATAGTTGGTGGAGTTACAGAGCCAATGCTAGAAATAATAATAAAGGCTGGAGATTGGATTACTGTATGGCGAGCAGTCCTTTAGAAAAAAGATTGAAACGCTCTTTTATTTTGTCTGAAGCAAAACATTCTGACCATTGCCCTGTGGGTGTAGAAATTGATTAAATGATGATGAAAAATTACACACTACTTTTTTTATTATGCTGCACATCGATTTCTATGTATGCTCAAGATTCGCTTAAAGTAGCATTAAAAGATTCGCATCAAATAGAGATAAAAACTACTGATGAAATAATAGTACTTGTTGACAATGATTCTATCCTATCACAACAAAATGAATTACGAGAACATGCCGAAGCAACATTGATTGATAGCTTGTGGCTACAAGAAATGTATAGTTCGCCATTGTATGACTCTATTAGATACGTGATGAATGACACTGAGTTAGATTCGGTCGAATTAAAAGAATTACCTACCGCTTTATTAAAAGAACGTCTGGCAATTATTGATAGCGAAACACCTTTTAATGTTGAGTACAACTACAGCTTAGAGCGCATTATAAAATCGTATCTTAAAAATAGAAGAGAGGGTTTTGCAACCTTGATGTCAAGAGCGCAGTATTATTTTCCGATGTTCGAAGAGCATTTGGACAAGTACGACATTCCGTTAGAAATAAAATATCTAGCAATTGTAGAATCTGCCTTAAAACCAAGAGCAAAATCTCATGTAGGGGCAACAGGACTGTGGCAGTTTATGTATCAAACAGGAAAACAGTTCGATTTAAAAGTGAGTTCATATGTTGATGAGCGGCAAGACCCTATTAAGGCAACAGAAGCCGCGTGCAAATATTTATCAGTTTTATATACCATTTTTAATGATTGGGATTTAGCTTTGGCAGCCTACAACTCAGGTCCAGGAAATGTAAATAAAGCGATTCGAAGATCTGGTGGTAATAGAAATTATTGGAATATCAGAGGGTTTTTACCAAGAGAAACTGCAGGATATGTTCCTGCGTTTTATGCCACATTATATATTTTTAAATATGCTGATGAGCACGGAATTGTTTCAAAAAAAGCATATATCAATAAATTTGAAACAGATACCATCCACATTAAAAAACAAGTCACTTTTGAGCAAATCAACAAATATTTAGATGTTGACATTGAACTGTTACAATTTTTGAACCCACAATATAAATTAGACATTATACCTTATGTAAAAGATCGCAATTATTACATCACTTTGCCATTATATAATGTGGGACAATTTACAAGTAACGAAAAAGATTTGTACGCTTTTGTTGATGCTGAGGAAGCAAAAAGAGAACAGACTTTACCGGAGTATATTGAGATGGGTGACCGTATTCGGTATAAGGTAAAAAGTGGCGATTACTTAGGAAAGATTGCTGAAAAGTACGGAGTTTCAGTTAGCTCTATAAAACGTTGGAATGGTTTGCGAACCAACAATTTAAGAGTAGGTCAACGATTGTCTATTTATCCACGTAAAATAGCAACAACATCAAAACCAAAAACGGCTACAACAAAAAAAGTGGTTAAAACTCCTTCGGGAAATTATGAAACCTATACAGTAAAATCTGGAGATTCTCTTTGGACGATTTCCCAGAAGTACTCTAAAGTTACTGTTCAGAATTTAAAAGAATGGAACAATATTTGGAGTGCTACATCACTGAAAATAGGAATGAAGTTAAAAATCTATAAAATCTAATCAGATGAAAAAAATCACACTATTATTTATCCTTTCAATATTGATGTTCAGTTGTGATCCAAAAGAAACACAAATCACTTTGGTAGATTCTAATGGTATAATGAATCAAGTTTTGGTAGTGATGAATTATGATTTATGGAAAGGGGCAGAAGGTAAAGCTCTAAAAAACGTAATCAATGAACCAGTTGTTGGATTGCCACAGCCAGAACCACATCTAGACGCAATTCAGATTCCGACTGACGCTTTTAAAAACTTATTTTTATCTCAAAAAAGTATATTGTATGTGAGCATAGGAGATACAAATGAATTTAATATAAGAACAGATGTGTATGCAAGACCTCAAAAAATCATCACAATTACCGCAACAGATAGTGAAAGATTAATTGAGGAAATTAATAATAGAAAGGACGAAATTTTAACAACTTTTAGAGATTTTGATATCAAAGCAATGCAATATAGATTGCGTAATAAACAATTTAACACTAAAAAATTAGTAACCTTAGACAAGCTTGGAATCAGCTTGCAAATTCCTTCAAAATATAGGTTGGTTGACGACACAGGAAATTTTCTGTGGTTGCGCCAACATTTAAAGGAAGGTCAAAGCAGTAACATTTTAGTGTATGAATTACCAATTAATTCAATTGAAGATGAAGAAGGAAAAAACATTAATTCGGTTCGTGATACCATTGGTAAAAAATACATTCCTGGGCAGTTTGAAGGCTCCTATTATATTACAGAGCAAGCTTATACTCCAAAAACAAATGTCATTGAGTTAGCGGGTATAAATGGATTTGAAACACGAGGAAAGTGGGAAGTGAAAAATGATTTTATGGCAGGACCATTTTTAAATTATACGCTGGTTGATAAAGCCAATAATCGTTTGATTGTTTTGGAAGGCTTCGCTTATGCACCAGCTGTAAACAAACGTAATTATATGTTCGAGATTGAGGCAGTACTTAAGACTTTGAAGATTAACCCTTAATAAACAAGCTAAAATCTATTAAAGATTTATGGATTTCACTTTTAAGGAATCCACGAAAACCATTTATATCTTCAAGCATTTTTATCTTAAATTTTTCTTGAGCAGCAAAGGGCGCTATTTTTAAATCACTTAAATATTTAGCTAAATATTCTTGTTCGTATTGACCTGTTGTTGGAATAAAAAAGGCTTTTTTATGCAATGTTGCTAAATCCATGATAGTTGAATATCCTGACCTTGCAAGTACTAAATTACTTTGATTCAAAGCTGTTTGTAATTGGGATGTCAATAAAAAATTGTAAAGTGTGATGTTTTCTTTTATGACAGCTGTTTGTTGAGGTTCTATTTTTCCTTTAACAAACAAAACGGAGCCTTTGTAGTTTTTTAATTCTGACAATAGTTTTTGTTCCAATTGACTTCGAGATGGTTCAACCCCAGATAATAATACCAATAAATCATATTTAATCGCTAAATCTACTTTTTTAAATCTACTTAAAACGCCAATATGCTTTTGTTTTTTGATGGAGTCAGTTCGTGATAATTTTCCAGAAAACTTCAAATCTTTATCATCAGGAACCCAACACTCATCAAATTTATTGATAATGTTTTGATGAAGTTTACTTGTAAAAAAAGTGGTGATACCTGAGAGTACATTTAATTGATGCGTAATAATTGCTGATGGTACATTATTGCTTCTCACCCCAAACCGGTTGTCAGATATAATGCCCCACAAATTTTCTGAAACCACCAGTTTCTGAACAATTTTATATTCCGATTTTGTTGCTTTTAAAATTTTTGGAGTGAGCGATAAAAGTTTCCATTTTAAAAACTTTCCGTTGCTAGCATATTCAATTTTATAAGAAGGAAGCTCAACATGTTTGAGCTTAGGAAATTCTTTCTTAAGCAATTCCAACGCCTCTCCATCACTTGCAATGATTGGATTAAACCCTTGTTCTAATAATTGATTGATAACAGGTATGCAGCGAGCGGCATGCCCTAACCCCCAATTAAGAGGAGCAATGAGGATGTTTTTTTTAGAGGTCAAAACCGATATCTTTCCGGTAATCCATCTTATCAAACATTATTTTCTCAATGCTGGTATATGATTTTGAAAGTGCCTCTTTAAAATTCTTTCCGTAAGAAGTGACCGCAATTACTCTACCTCCATTAGTGATAGTATCGCCATTTTCATCAACACTTGTACCTGCATGAAAAACAATGGAATCATCAACATTTTCAATTCCAGAAATTACTTTTCCTTTTTCATATGCTTCTGGATATCCTCCAGAAACTAGCATTACCGTAGTTGCCGAACGCTCATCGATTTCTATCGTTGCGTTTTCTAAATTGTCATTTGCTGTTGCAATTAACAAGTCTAAAAAATCTGACTTTATTCTCGGCATAACCACTTCTGTTTCTGGGTCTCCCATACGGCAGTTATATTCAATTACCATCGGTTCATTGTTTACACGAATCAATCCAAAAAAGATAAACCCTTTATACGGGATTCTATCTTTTTGCAATCCTAAAACTGTTGGTTTAATTACCCTGTCTTCAATTTTTTTCAAGTATTCAGCATCTGCAAACGGAACTGGAGAAACTGCTCCCATACCGCCTGTATTCAATCCTGTATCTCCTTCACCAATACGTTTATAATCTTTTGCATTTGGTAGATTTACATATCCTTTCCCATCTGTCAAAATAAAACAACTCATTTCAATCCCATCTAAAAATTCTTCAATTACTACCGTACTACTTGCATCTCCAAATTTTTCATTACCCAGCATATCTGCCAACTCATCTTTAGCTGCTTGTAAATCATCTAAAATTACCACACCTTTTCCTGCTGCTAAGCCATCGGCTTTTAAAACATAAGGAGGTTTCAATTTTTCTAAGAAGGCAAAGCCTTCCGTTAGGTTTTTTTTAGTAAAACTTTGATATGCCGCTGTTGGAATGTTATGACGCATCATGAATTCTTTGGCAAACTCTTTACTACCTTCTAATTGTGCAGCATGTTTTTGAGGGCCAATAACAGCTACATTTTTTAAGGCATCATCTGCTAAGAAAAAATCGTGAATCCCTTCAACCAACGGAACTTCAGGGCCAACTAATACAATCTCAATTTGATGTTCTAAAACTGCTCTTTTAATTTCAGCAAAATTAGAAACACCAATATTTAGGTTGGTTCCTAGTTTACTCGTTGCAGCATTTCCTGGAGCAATAAATAATTTTTCTAGCTTATCACTTTGAGATAACTTCCAAGCAATGGCATGTTCTCTTCCACCAGATCCGATGATTAAAATATTCATGTGTGTTGTTTTGTGTACTGCAAAGGTACATTATCTGATGCTAATTTTTGAGAATCAAATTGATAAATCAAGCTTGATATTTTTGTGATATCGATAGCTTTAATAATATTCTAACGGAAAGTAAATAGTATAGTTTAAACTTATAAATCTCTGGTCGAGCGCAGTCGAGACCTTGATTATATTGATATAGTCATTTTGAACGAGGCGTGAGAAAAAACCCCCTGCTGAGAATCTTTTGAGCAATATGATGAGATTTCTCTTATCGTCGAAATGACAAAAATATTCTTTGTATTTTTGTTTAAAGCAAACGATACTATCATGAGCACACCTCAAACCCTTACCTTTTATACACCACAATTTTTTGAAAATTCTGGAGCACCACTTGTTGATGTTGGTATTTCTGCTGGATTTCCTTCTCCTGCCGAAGATTTTTTGGAAGAGCGGATTAGCCTTGATAAAGAATTGGTTAAAAACCAATCTGCAACTTTTTTTGCTAGAGTTAGTGGACAGTCTATGATTGATGCCGGAATTAATGACAAAGATTTGCTGGTGATAGACAGAAGTATAGAGCCTACCAACAACAAAATTGCTGTATGTGTTATTGATGGCGAATTTACCGTAAAACGATTACGTGTTGAAGGTAGAAAAGTTTGGTTAAAACCAGAAAATCCTGAGTATCCACTCATTCATATTACCGAAGATAATGACTTTATGATTTGGGGGATTGTGACCAATGTGATTAAGAAGGTTTAATTTGGATATGAGGTTATCAATAAAAAGAGAAATTGCAATTCTAACTTTAATTCTGTTTAGCGGAATTAGCTTTGGTCAAATTGAAATTAGAGGAAAAGTAGTTTCTGAACTGTCTAAAGAAGTTATTTGGTATGGATATACAATTAAACCAAATATCGATGAGCACCCTACTAGTTACTCAGATGACGAAGGAAATTTTATAATCAAATGGCTAGAACCAAATAAGGAATATGAAATAATAATTTCTGCTTTAGGGTATGAAGAGCAACACTTTAAAGTCACAACAAATGATAGTATTATATATAAAACATTCGAATTAAAAGGCGAATGTATTTATAGCCAAGAAAAAGCTGAGAATGATTGGAACGAAAATTCAGCTCAATTTCTATTATTTGGATCTATCGCGCCCATTGGAAACTCAAAAGCGGATAATCGATTTGAAAAAAAATACAATATCGATTATTATGATTTCGGATGTGTATTGTCGAATTATGAATGTATTGAAATTTACAACCGGAAAATAGCAGAACTAATGGACGAAAAATTTGGAAAAAAATGGAGAAAAAAAGCTCGAATAGATATAATAGGAATTTAAAAATCCTTCTTCCTCAATTTTCTATTGATTCTCCAAACTGGGAAAACGACCCATAAAACCATCACAAAAAGCGAAACAAATAATCCGAAGTTAGTGCCAAAAAACTTTTTGAATACTGCTCCTGTATAGCCTAATAAAGCAGAGATATCTAATTTTAGGAGAATTAAGATTCGCGATAAATCAATAGGGTTAAACATGGTTGCAAATAGCGAATACTTATCTAATGGATATTCGTTAAAAACTATCAATGAAATCAAAAAGAGCCCATCATAAATCACGGCTAAGAATAACCACATTAAAATAGCATACCCAAACCCCTTTATCTTATTTACGTTAGACAGGGCAACGTTAAATGCCAAGGCAACAAAGATGAAGTTTAGAAAAGAGCCAACTACTAATAACAATCCAAAATCAAAAATAGCAGAAGACTCAAACAGTCCGTAAATTAAAAATGGAATTCCTAGACCTAACACTAAACTCAAGGTTAGTGAAATGGAGATTCCTAAATATTGTCCTAAAAATATGGTGCTTCTTTTTATAGGTTGGGCGAGTAGTAATTCTGTGAATTCCTTAGAATTATAAAAATACATCACTCCAAAAATAGTTCCGATAAGTGGTGTTAAAACGATGATGATGTTTAACAATGTGATGATGGCCTTGTTGATGTCGTTATTTAAAAATAACAGTACAAAACCCAAGGCTAGATAAAAAGCAAAGTACACATAACTCCATCGGCTACGCATTAAATCGTAAAAACTATATTTTAATATTTTAAACATTTTCTTTGGCAATTAAATTAGCAATAGCATGTTCTAAATCCACTTGATTGGTTTGCTTTTTAAGGGCGCTTATACTCCCTTTAAAATAAATCTCACCATCTAATAAAAACACAATTTCGTCAGCAACCTCTTCAACAAAACTCATAATATGCGAAGTAATCAAAATGGTTTTTCCTTTTGATTTTTCTTTTTGAATCAGTTCTTTTAAGTGAATCAAAGCAATAGGGTCGAGGCCTGTAGTTGGTTCATCTAAAATAATCAATTCACTATCAAACATAAAAGTCAATACAATATTTACCTTTTGTTTGGTGCCTCCAGAGAGGTTACCTAGTTTTTTGTCTAAAAAAGGTTCTAGCGAAAACAACTTAATTAAATCATTATCGTTTGCTTCTTTAGGGCGTAAATTCTTGACCATTGCAATCAATTCTTTTACAGAAAGGTTTGCAGGAAAATTTGCTATTTGTGGCAAATAGTTAATTTGATTTCGATATTCCCACTTTTTTAAAACAGATTGTTCATTAATTTTAATATCACCATCATTAGGAATGACCATTCCCAAAACACTTTTAATTAAGGTGGTTTTTCCAGATCCGTTTGGACCTAAAATTGCAAAGATTCCACCAGAATTTATCTCTAAATCTAAGCCATCTAAAACCACGAGCTTACCAAATTTTTTATGTAAATTATTAATTTGTATCATCAGTTCTTTGCATTAAAGGATTGTTATCTAATAAATTATCTGGAGTAAAAACAGGTGATACTTTTTCAGAGAAGTTGATAATATCAACAAACAAACTTCTAAGTAGCACAATGGTTTCGGGTGTTTTATGTACGATATACGAAAACAATTTTACAGGGCGGTAAGGCACATCTCCTACACCATCTTTATCTAAATCATAGCCAGTATAATCGCTCCAATAATTATTATTAAAAGTATTAGTATTTATTTTACTATTGTATGATAAGTCAATAGCGTTGTGCAAAAAATTATTTTTAGAGAAGTCATTTTCATAACAAGCCCCCACTATTTTGATTGCCCATCCGTTGCGTAAAAAAGTATTTCTTTTATAGTTGATTCTGGTAGAGCCATCAACACTAATTCCGATGGTGTTTTCAGAAAACAGGTTGTCTTCAATTTCAGCATCGTAAATTTCTTTTAATAGCAAACCGTAAGATGCAGACCCCCAATTATCAATGAATTGGTTGTTTTTCATTTTAACAAATTTCGAAAACATCACTGCAACACCTGCACCATTATTTGTAAAAATATTATCGTGATATTCATTGTTGTTAGAAAACATAAAATGTAATCCGTAACGTAAATTTTCATAACTAATATTATCAAAAATTTCACTGTGTTTTACAAATTCGAAATAGATACCATCACGCAAACCAAAAACAGTATTATTACTCACTTTCATTTTAGAACTATGCCACATATGAACTCCGTTTCCAGACCCTGCTTGGTTCATTCCACTTCCGCTCACAGTATTGTTTCTTACAATTCCGTTGTGAGATTTTTCAATAAGGATTCCAAAAAACACCTCCTCTAAAATATTGTTTTCTATTGTAAAATGATTAGATCTCGAAACTAATATTCCTGCAAAATCTTTGGTATAACTTTGCCCAACATTAATAATTTTTAAACCAGATATTGAAAAATTATCGGCTCTAACGCTCAAGATAGTTTCTTTATTTTCACCATCAATAACAGGAAAATCAATCCCAGTTATTTTAACAGATTTGTCTATTAAAATTACACCATGCTCTTTGTAAATACCTGCTTTAATTATTATTTCATCACCATCATCAGCTAAAGAAATAGCTTCTTTAATTGTTTTAATTTCACAGGTAGCACATACTTCAATTTGTTTAGCAAACAAAGAAGTTGCTGAAAAGAGCAGGGTTATTAAAAGGATAGAAATTTTATGCATCTTATTTTACAGAAAATTTTTGTTTGATGGTTTGCCAAGTATATAGTTTGTCTTTATCAGATTTCATAAAATCCTTGGCCTCATCATATTTTGCAAAACCAGTAAGAAAAGCACCCATTGGGCTTTTAATTTCTTCGCTTACTAAATAGGTAGCAGTTGTAGCATCCGTCACTACACCTGGATTCATATAATCAGAAACTAACACAATTTTTACGTTTTCTGAACCTGTTTCAGAAAGTTCATTTAGCAAACATTCAATAGCATCGTATTTAAATTGTTTCCCTTTTTGGGTTACGTATTGTGCTGCATGTCGCTGATCTACAATGGTCATTTTACAAAAATGACACGCATCAGCTCCGTAGTTTATTTTTTCAGCTTCAATTGTACATGCTGTAAATAGCAATAACATCGCAGCAAAAATGGCGAGCGTACTTTTTTTCATGTTTTTGAAATTTGAAATCCAAAGGTAGTATAATTGAGCATAACGGTCAATCCATCATGCTCAATTATGTCTTTGGAATTTTATTTTTTTACTTCTTTTTTTCCTACAAAAAAGGCTACTACTGTTAACATCATACCAGCAAACATAAAGTATGCCCCAGTTCTAGGATAAGAATGTGCTGTAAAGTTTAAAATATCTTTAGTTCCGAAAAGAGGTGGTTGGAATCCCATTACCGACCCATCGGGGTTTTTAAAAGTCATAATTGCTTTTGGATCTAAGTTGTGACCGTAATCATATTCCCATAAATAGAAATCATACATTCCGGCAATACCCATAAGACTCATCACAACAAACCAAACCATAAATAGTTTATATCTACCAGTAAACCCAATCAATACACCCAGAGCTATCATAATTCCGATTACAATAGGGAAAATCTTAAACTCAGGAATCGTTTCAGGGATATATTGCATACCTACATAGTGATTCATTAAATTGATGTTTTTAATATCAAACTCATGCGTATCTGTAAATTTGTCAATATGAATATCCATTCCCAACGGAATAGGGTATTGTGGTGCTTCTAGGGTGATATTCCATAAAGGAAAAACAAACAATCCTAATAAAAATAGTGATCCAACTATCATAAGTATCTTGGATTTTTTCATCTTTTAATTGATTTTAATGATTTTTTTATTTCCAAATTTAGATTCCCACATTCGCGAGAATGACAAATTCAATGGAACTCTTCGGCGTAGCCTTGAGGCTTTTTTTAAATAAGAAAAACAGACAGATTAGTTAAAACCCATCTGTTTTTCTAAAAAAAACCTAACACTAAGTCTTTATATTATTCTGAGTCAACAGCATCATCATCTAAGGTGAAGCTGATTGGTACATTAGAGCCTTTTGGAGAAACTCTTACATACCCTTGCATTTCTTGATGCAATGCAGAACAGAAATCTGTACAATAGAATGGCCAAACTCCAACTTGCTTAGGGTACCACATAAATGTTTCTGTTTGACCTGGCATAATTAACAATTCTGATGTTTGTGCTCCAATCATAGATACACCGTGTGGCACATCATAATCTTGCTCTAAGTTTGTTACGTGGAAATACACTTTATCTCCAACTTGTACACCTTCAATATTATCTGGTGCAAAGTGTGAACGAATCATAGTTAAATAAATATGAACTTCATTTCCGTCTCTAACTACTTTTGCTTCAGCTTCAGATTTAACTGCATGCTCATGTTTGTTATCTTCTAGTTTAAAGAATTTTTTAGAATTTTTTGCAACGATATCTGCAGGAATACCAGCAGCATAATGAGGCTCACCAATTGTTGGGAAATCTAAAAGCAATTCCATTTTTTCACCAGTAATGTCATATAACTGTGCAGATTGAGTTACCTCAGGACCTGTTGGTAAGTAACGATCTTTAGTAATCTTGTTCATTGCCAATACATATTTACCAAATGGTTTTCTAGAGTTACCTCCAGGAATCATTAAGTGACCTACAGAATAGTAAGTAGGCTTACGGTCAATTACTTCCCAAGTTCCTAATTTCCATTTTACAACTTCTGATGAAATAAAGAATGTAGTATAAGCATTTCCTTTTCCGTCGAACTCTGTATGTAATGGCCCTAATCCTGGTTGTTTTACTGAACCAGCTAAAGTTGCTTCGTAGTTTAAAATTGGAATTCCGTAAGCATCACCATCAAAGTTTTTATCTTCAATAGCTTTTAGCATTTTGCTGAAAGAGTGAATTGTTAACTCAGCAGCTAATTTACCTGAACCAACAATATACTCACCGCTTGGATCTACATCACAACCGTGAGGAGATTTTGGTGTTGGCATAAAGTAAATTGCACCAGGAACATCTGTAGGATTTACAATTAACACTTCTTTTTTCATTGTAGAAGTTGCTGTATGTGTATGCTCATCATAAACGTTATGCGCATAATTTGCCGGTGCTTTTGTACCACCACCATTGTTTACATATTCTTCAATTTTTTTCCAGTTAATTGCTGCAATAAAATCTTTATCATTTTGTGATGCATTTACTTCTAACAATGAGTGTGCTTCTTCAGTATTATATGTTGTAAAGAAGAACCATCCGTGAGAATCGCCTCTACCAGGATGTGATAAATCATAATCAAACCCAGGCATCATTATTTGGAATTTTAAATCCATTCCACCATCTGCAGGATCAACAGAAATAAAAGATAATGCTCCTTTAAAGTTTCCTTTATATTCATTGATTGGCATATCTCTTTGAGGGTAAGGTACAGAAAAACGTGTACCGGCAACTACATATTCAGTGTTTTCAGTTACGAATGATGAACTGTGGTTACCTGCTGAATTCGGAACTTCGATAATCTCAGTAGTTTCAAAAGTTGTTAAATCAATTTTTGCAATACGAGGTGTATTGTTACCATTGATAAACACGTAACGACCATCTAATTCTCCATTTGTTTGAGAGATATCTGGGTGATGCGAATCATCCCAAGGAATAAATCCGTGTGATGTATTTAGCATTGGTTTAGTTTCTTCGTTAAATCCGTATGCTTTTTCAGCATCAACAGAAAAAACAGGTATTACCTTAAATAAACGTCCTGATGGTAATCCATAAACAGCAAGCTGTCCACTGAATCCACCCGAAACAAAGGCATAGAATTCATCGTGTTCACCCGGAGCAACATATACCTTTTCTGCGGCACTGTTACCCAAAGCTCCTTTTTTAGAGGAATTATCAACACAACCTACCGATACAACCGCAAGGGCAAGTAATGCTAATACTGATTTAAAAAGTGTTTTCATAATTAGATTTTGTTTTTGGTTAATTTTTTGTTCTAAAATATTCTAAGATTGCTCTAGCGTCTTCTTCTGATACATTTTGATTTGCCATTGGCGCACTGTATTCAGCTAATAATTCTCTGGCTGCTACGTTATTTTCAACCATCCCTTCTGGATCTAAAATCATATTCATAATCCATTCTGGAGATCTACGTTGTGTTACTCCTTTTAATGCTGGGCCTACAAAACGCTTACTAATTTTATGACAAGCAGTACAGCCATTTGATTTATAGGCTGCCTTTCCTTTTCCTGCCAAAGCTGTGTCTAATTCACCAAGTTCAAGACTTGTTACTGGACCAACACCTTTGTCATTCATAAAATCATCTGCTTTAGCTTCTACTTTTTCTTCTGCCTTCACTTCTGTTTTTACAGGTGCTTCTACTTTTACTTCTGTCTTTGGTTTTTCACCACTACAGCTTGTCATTAATGCAGCAATTGCTACAATAGATAAAAATTTAATTCTCATTTTTGTTTAGGTTTTTTTATTACTAATTATTCTGCTGGCACTAACACGTCGTCTATAACGTGAATCCAACCATTACTTACTTTTACTGATTTTAAAATTTTTGTTCCGCCAACATATATTTCTCCGTCTTTATTTTCAACAACTAAATATTTACCAGATGCCATATATAATTTACGCCCTTTTTTAACTTCTTTTTTCAATTGTTTGATAGGGTAGTTTGCCGGAGCAACATGATTAACCAAAATAAAAGACAACTGCTTTTTGTTTTCTGGCTTGATCAAAGTTTCAACAGTACCTTCTGGTAGTTTAGCAAAAGCACTATTTAATGGTGCAAAGATTGTTAAAGGCCCTGCATTTACAACAGCATCTTCAACCCCTGCTTTTTGAATAGCTACAACTAGAGTCGAGAAATCTTCAATAGACATAGCTACCTGTAATGCATTTGGCTGTTCACCTTCAACTGCAGCAACACCTGCTTGACCATGTGTCTTTGTTTGCTCTTGTTTTGTTTCCGATTTGGTTTCAGCTTGTTTCTCTTTAGTACAAGAAACAAACGCCAATACCATGAGCGCGATAATAAATTTTGTTTTCATTGTTAGATAAATTTAGTTAGATTATAATTAATGCAGTACAAAAATATGTAGCTTCGGTTACATAAAATATGATAAATATCATATTAAGACAAATTAGTCTGCTAAGATAATTACTTTATTGTCTTTCATTTCGATAGTACCACTATTAATTGCTAAAATGAATTCATCATTATTTTGAGTGAATTTACTTTTAAATTCCTCATCAATATTGACAGCATCACCTTTGAATTTTACATTTCCATTTACTAAAATAGAAACGATTGCAGCGTGATTATTAAGCATTTGAAATTCGCCCTCGATACCTGGTACCGACACAGAATTAACCTCTGAGTTTAATAGTGTAGCTTCTGGTGTTACTATTTCTAATTTCATATTAGTTGTTTATTATGAGTCAATTAAGCTTCGGCTAACATTTTTTCACCTGCGTCAATTGCATCTTGAATTGATCCACGTAGGTTAAATGCTGCTTCAGGGTATTTGTCTAACTCGCCATCCATAATCATATTAAATCCTTTGATGGTGTCTTTAATATCAACCAATACTCCAGGAATTCCAGTAAATTGCTCCGCAACATGGAAAGGTTGAGACAAGAAACGTTGTACACGTCTTGCTCTATGAACGATTAATTTATCTTCTTCAGATAATTCCTCCATACCTAAGATGGCAATAATATCTTGTAATTCTTTATAGCGTTGTAACAATTCTTTTACTTTTTGAGCAGTATCATAATGTTCATCACCTAGAATATCAGCAGTTAAAATTCTTGAAGTAGAATCTAACGGATCCACCGCTGGATAAATACCTAATTCAGAAATCTTACGAGACAATACTGTAGTTGCATCTAAATGCGCAAATGTTGTTGCTGGTGCTGGATCTGTTAAATCATCTGCAGGTACGTAAACCGCTTGTACAGATGTAATCGATCCATTCTTAGTAGATGTAATACGTTCTTGCATAGCACCCATTTCAGTTGCTAATGTTGGTTGGTAACCTACCGCTGATGGCATACGCCCTAAAAGTGCTGATACTTCAGAACCTGCTTGTGTAAATCTAAAGATATTATCTACAAAGAATAGTACATCTTTTCCTTGGCCATCTCCAGCTCCATCACGGAAATACTCAGCAATAGTTAATCCAGATAATGCTACACGAGCACGTGCCCCAGGAGGCTCATTCATTTGACCAAAAACAAAAGTTGCTTTTGAATCTCTCATTCCTTTTTTATCAACTTTGGTTAAATCCCATCCGCCTTCTTCCATAGAGTGCATAAAGTCATCACCATATTTTATAATTCCAGATTCTAACATCTCTCTTAACAAGTCATTTCCTTCACGAGTTCTTTCTCCTACACCTGCAAATACAGATAAACCACCATGACCTTTTGCGATGTTATTAATCAGTTCCATCAACAATACAGTTTTACCTACACCTGCACCACCAAATAATCCAATCTTACCACCTTTTGCATAAGGCTCAATTAAATCGATTACTTTAATACCTGTAAATAATACTTCTGTAGAGGTAGATAATTCTTCAAACTTTGGAGCTTGACGGTGGATAGGTAATCCATCTTTACCTGTTTTTGGTAAGTTTCCTAAACCATCAATTGCATCACCAATTACATTAAATAAGCGCCCATAAATATCATCACCAATTGGTACTTGAATAGGAGCTCCTGTTGCAACTGCATCAACACCTCTACTTAAACCATCTGTAGAATCCATAGAAATAGTACGAACTGTATTTTCACCAACATGTGATTGTACCTCTAATACTAATATTGAACCGTCATTTTTTGTGATTTCTAATGAATCGTAAATTCTTGGAAGCTCAGATCCCGATGTAAACTCTACATCAATAACTGGGCCTATAATTTGTACTACTTTACCTGTAATCTTAGCCATTACCTTAACTGTTAATTGTTAACTTTTTAACTTAATGAGTTTACTCCTCATTTTCAAGGTGCAAAGATAGTTTTTTTGATTTAATATATTAAAGGAATCCCTTTAATTTTTTATAGCAAAAAAACTCCCCATTTCATCAATTTGAAATGAGGAGTTTTAACTTGTTTTTTATTTTTTAGAAATAAATTTTTATGGATTCAATGTCCAAGAAACAAAATATTGCGAGCCAATAATTCCGTTACCTGGTGCACTTAAGTATTCATCACCTCCAATATTAGCTCCACCAGCTTTAAAGGTAGATTTCCAATTAGGAACCGTATAACTAATTTGTGCATCAAGAACTGTTCTTGAATCTACTATTGCATCAGCAAAAGTCGACTCCCATAAATATTCGTCATTCCAACGAAGATTTACATTAAACCCGAAGTTAGCAATTGCATTTGGATTACCAAATGATGCTTTTACTTGGTGCTCTGGAGTATTAAATCCTGCTTCATAATCTGGGTCAGACTCTTGGTCAAAATCAAATGCCGACCAAGTATAGTTTAAACCAATATTATAGCCATTCCAAACTTTAGTATTTAAACCAAGACCTAAACCATAAGATGAAACATCTGCCTTAGAGTTAGTATATAAAGAGAAAGGCTGTAAATCACCACTATTTAATGCAATTAATGCTGTTGGTGTTGGTCCTCCTAATACTGGAGGTAATGGTGTAATATCAGATAAGTCTGCATTACCATATAAAGGCGCAATTACTGTTTTGTTACCAATAAAATCTTTGTACTTGTTATAATAAGCACTAAAGTCAACAGTTACTTTACCTAATAAACCACGGTAACCAACTTCAAAAGCTGTTACTTGTTCAGGTTTTACCAATTCAGTAGCAGTAGCATCTAATAAGCCAACTGCAGTTCCTAATGGAACCCCTGTAGCTAAAGCAGTTTGAAACTCAATCAATGAAGTTAATGACCATGCATTTTCATATCCGTTTCTACCATTAACTGTTAATGTAGATGGGTAACCAATCATTTGTGCTGTTCCACTAGTTGCAATTGGGTTAGATACATATCTATCTAAATTGTCAGGAGCAGAACCTACTAATAAAGCTGCACCAGCATTTAAACCAATATATTGATCTTGCGTAGTTGGGTTTCTAAATCCAGTTTGGAATGCTGCTCTAAAATTGTGATTTTTATACTCGCCTGCGCTATAAACTAATGATAACCTTGGCGACATGTTTGCATCAAAGTTTTGTGCTTTATCAAATCTAATAGATCCTGTAAATTTTAATCTATCGTCAGCAAATTTCTTTTGAATTTGAGCATAACCACCATATTCACTATATTTAATTGGTCCATCATAATCAGTAAAAATAGTACCGCTAGAGTTTAACTGATACTCTCTCCAAGATCCACCTATTTGTAAATCTACTAATTCAATTACATGTGCAAAATTGTAGTTACCATCTACATGGTATAATTTTGTTTTGTCTTGGAATTTAGAACCTGTTTCTAAATCTGGATCTGTTGTAATTCTATCAAACTGAGCTTGAAATTCTGGTGTACCTGGTTGAGGAGTTGCTACAGCATCAGAATTTTGTCTTGCAACAGTATTTGCGATATCTGGGTTTCCTGCAGGTACTCCAGGAATTGCTCCTGTAATTGCACCTAAATAAGTAGTAGCATAAGTTTGATACCATAAAGGAGCTGTTTCCTTATTCATATTAATACCTGTAAAACGCATGTCATAAGAATCTCCTGCATCTTCGTGAGTAGTATAGGCTCTTACAAAGAAATTGTCATTTCTAATTTCTAATTTATACTGAGACATTAAGAAGTTTTTGATATTGTATCTGTTAGCTCCTTGATAAATAGTATTTCCTTTACCTAATTTTGCATTTAAAATGATTTCAAAATCATCTCCCATTGGGCGATAGTTTAAAGAGAAATCAGCTTTTATACTTTGCGCATCATAATCAGTTAAATCAAGCTCTCTATAACCTGTTCTAGATACTGTCGCTTTTCCAAAAGTACCAGTTGGAGCACCAGACAAAGCATCGTAATCTAGCTCTATCTGAACTTCATCACCATAAATATTTAAACGATCGAAAGATGTTTGTCCTGTTTCTGGGTTGATTGGCGTAGCCGAACCCGGTACACTAGCACCATGATTGTAATCTCTATAATCAGTAGCATACCACTCTGTACCTTTCATAAAAGACATAGATGCTTTTGCAGCAAACTTATCACTGAATGCGTGAGCACCTCTTACTCCGAAATCATAAAAATTATTATCTCCGGCATCTGTCGATGAAGTCAATCCTGTTTTACCATACATTGTCCACCCTTGACTTTCAAAAGGATTTTTACTAGTCATAAACATAATACCATTAAATGCATTTGCACCGTATAAGGCAGAAGCAGCACCTGGTAATATCTCAACAGTATTAACATCTAATTCACTCATACCTAATAAATTTCCTAAGGCGAAATTTAAAGCTGGTGAAGAATTGTCCATACCGTCAACTAATTGCATAAAACGAGTATTTGCAAATGTTGCAAAACCACGAGTGTTTACACTTTTATTAGTTAAAGAGTTTGTATTAATGTCAACTCCTTTTAAGTTCTGTAGTCCATCATAAAAAGTAGGAGAAGAAGTGTTCTTAATTCCTCTAGAATCCATTCTTTCAATGGTTACTGGAGATTCCATAATCCGCTCTGGAGTTCTAGAAGCAGATACAACAACCTCATCTAAAGATGTTGCTAATTCAACTAAACCAACGTCGACAGTTTGGTCATTTTCTGTGATATCAACTTTAGCAGCTGCGTAGCCTATAATTGAAACTTCAATAACAAAAGGCGGGTTTTCAGAAATATTTAAAGTGAATTTTCCATCAAAATCGGCTGTGGTCCCTAAAGATTTACCTACAACTTTAACATTTGCTCCAGGAATTGGTTGTCCTGATGCCTCGTCTGTAACAGTTCCTGAAACTGTTGTTTGAGCCATTAATGTTGTAGTACACAACACCACAATAGCGCACAATAATTTTTTCATAAAATTGGGTTTAATTAATTATCAATAGCGCAAAATACATTTTTTTTTTTTAGATTTATAATTTATAGCAAAAAAATAAAACGACTATTTAATCTTATTTCATAATTAATTTCTTCCAAAATTCATTTTTAAAAATTGATTAATCTTTTCTTTTGTAATAATTTATAAAAAAAAAGAGCCAGCAAAAGCTGGCTCTAAAATTATTAAATATGGTTTAATTATTTATTTTAATTAAATCTAAACTGCAACATTAATTCATGTGTTCCACCACCATAATCGTTTAAATCAGAATCTGAAGCTGCTTCATAAACATAACCAAAACGCAACCATTCTGCTGCTCTAATTAATGCTAAAAAACTAACAGATTCGTCCCATCTATATGAAACTCCTGCTTCTACCATTTGATACATGTTTACTGTAGCTGAAATATCTACTGATGTAGGAGCAGCTTCAACAAACCTAGCCATTAATGCTGGAGTCAATTCAAAATTTTCTCCAAGATCAAAGGTGTATCCAGCACCTGCATACATGTGCAATCTATCAGTACCTTCAGTATATCCATCACTATCAGTTTCTGCTACTCTCTTACCATTTAGAAAGTTTGGAGTTGACAATGTTGCATAGAACTTATTTACTGTTAAATAAGCACCTGCTCCAAATATACCGTTCGTTCTACTCACGTTTTCATCAAATTCTGGGTCAGGAATTCCTAGTGACAAGAAATCAACATTTAAAGAATAAGCCCCTGCTTTAACACCTAAATACAAGTTGCTTATTTCTGATAATTGTATTTTATAAGAAAAATCTGCAGTATAACTGGTTTCTTTAGTAATATCAATTCTGTCATTTACAACCGAAATACCAATCCCAATTTTATCACCCAAAGGTTTTGTAAAAGAGAATGTTTGTGTTTCAGGTGCACCGTTAATATCTACCCACTGGTTTCTGATATGAAAATTTAAATCAGTGTGTCCATTACTACCAGCATGAGCTGGGTTAATAATATTCATATTATATCTATACATAGAATATGAAGGGTCTTGTTGGGCAAATAATTTTCCGCTAGCTATTAGTACTGCGAAAACTACTATATATTTTATTTTTTTCATTTTTAAATTGTTTTCTTAGTGATTAATAGTTGATGTAAACCCATCCTTGTAAAGGTGGAATTCCAACTTCATTTGATTCTACGATATACATATAAGAGCCTACTGGAAGTTTGGTTCCATTTGAGCTTGCACTACTTGATACTCCATCCCAATCTCCGGCATACCCTTTTTTCTCAAATACCAAGCCTCCTTGTCGGTTATATACACGAACATGATTATTTGGATATAAATTGATATTATCAATAACCCAAGTATCGTTAATTTCATCATTATTAGGAGAAAAACCTTCTATAACAACCATATCACAAGTATCAGTATCGTAATAGTTGATTATACCATCCTCGTCACAATCTTCACAAACATCTCCAATACCATCACGATTCACGTCTGATTGATCTGCATTTGGAGTCATTTGACAGTTATCATCATCATTTAAAATACCATCGCCGTCTATATCATCATCACAAATATCTCCTATACCATCACCATCAATATCAGATTGGTTTGGGTCTGAAGCTTCCCCTTCTTCTTCAGCTAATTTTATTGGGCAGTTATCATCTATATCTAAAACGCCATCATTGTCATCATCATCATCACAAACATCTCCAATACCATCCTTATCATTATCTGCTTGATCTGTATTTGCCGTTGTTGGGCAGATATCATCGTCATTTAAAACGCCGTCACCATCCATATCATCATCACAAATATCTCCGAGGCCATCACCATCAATATCAGATTGATCAGCATTGGCTGTCCATGGACAATTGTCATTTACATCTAAAATTCCATCATTATCATCATCATCATCACAAACATCTCCCATGCCATC
>JAQRMW010000040.1 GCA_028599075.1 Urechidicola sp.
GTTTGATTATTAGTATCATCATCTTTATGGCAAGATGCCATAAAGATGAATAACACTAGTAGTGTTGCTATTGATTTCATAATTTCTAATTTGTATGAAACCAATCACCTCTATCAAAAATATCATCAAATCTTTCTTTTGTAACATCACCTTGAGGACTATTACTCATATTTCTCACTTCAAGATGATTAGCACCACTCACTTTATACCTATTACCGCTTGGAATACCTTGTAATTCTTGAGTGTATTGAGGTAAAAGACCGTCACTTGGATAATTAACACTAATATATCGTGTTCGTTGTTTCCATACCCATTCACCACAATCAGGATCAGGAGGAAGTTTTACTTGCGTGTCGTCTAGTTCTGGTAATGGTGGATATGCACAAGGAACCCATACATTTACCCAATAAGTTTCAGGTTCACGTCTTGTAGTTTTAATTAAAGAACTCCAGATATTCTCACTATCGTCTATCCAATTTCTGCCTTTTCTCCATTGTGATGCTCTGTAAAAATACAATCCAGATGCTCCCCAACAAAAAGGATTCCAAAAACCACCAACAGCACAAGCAATTCCTAAAGAAGTATTATATACGTGAAAACCGTTATAAATTCCTCTTGCAGAGTTTACATTATTAACAAGTGTCATATCATTATTATATACAGAAGAACTAAACATTCTCCAATGTACAGGACTGTTTTCTTCTGCCCAAATACTTATTCTTGGAATGTTTGGATTTGTATTATCAGTATAGTTGTTTATAGCATTAATTGTTGAACTGCCAACTCGTAAATCTGCATTTGTTACAGGTGTTCCTTGTAGATTTTGAACCAAATCATTATCAATAAATTTATCGCATAAAACATTGGTTGCCAAATTAGAAACAATTCCCCAAGGTAAACTAAACAGTTGAGCCAAAGGACCATCTGCTAACTTATTACAAGCATTCTCTGCAACATTTTCGACACTTCCGTCAATCAATGAGTTTGATATAGGTGCTCCATAATTAGGTGAAGTAACAGTTATATAGCCTCCGAATTTTTTAGTTCCACTGCCTGTAATTCTATCAGCGTCTCTAATCATTAAACCTCCCATGCTATGCCCAATCCCCATATTTTGAGGGTTGTTTGCACCATTATTGTTATTGCCATAAAAAGTATTCATAGAACCTATTACTTGGTTTGCAGAATTTGTAATTCCGTTATCTGTATTATAAGTTGTACGAAGACTATTTAAATTTCGTTCTGCATCAAAAATTTGATTGTAATGTTGCCAAGAACTCGCGTTGCCATCTAACCCATGTACCCAATTTACATTTCTTTGTTGCGCTGTTATAGTAAGTGTACAAAAGAAGAAAGTAATTAGCATTACTGTTTTATATCTTAAATTTTTCATAGCCTTAAATATTTAGATTAAACGTTAAGTTATCAATTTTTGAATTGGTAATCATTTTAATAGATTTACCAGAAGGAAGGGTTACTTTTTGCTCAACTTTTATAGCATTTAAAGATTTTACTTCTCCTTTGCTATACCCGAAAAAGGTACTTTGTAAGAGTTCGTTATTTTCGCTATAAATTCTTGTTCCTACCATTTTATTTAGGCGTTTATCTATTAATAAAACCGTTTCTTCTTTAATTCTAGGGTCTAATTGTTTGTAAGACATTCGTAATGTTACATAATTTTTTCCTTGTTCCATAACTTGAACTCCGTTTTTAGGAGCATCTTTGATGAACTCTTCTAAATTATCAATAAATTGTTGCCCTTGCATTGTAGCAATAGTTCGACTAAGGTCTTCTGCTGAAAATTTAGCACCAATTTCTTTAATCTTATTGACAGTTTCTATATGATTTGGAATAGGAATACTTTCTGTATTTAAAAGTTTACCATTTTTATCGTAAAAACTAATTGAATTTCCTGAAATAACTGTTTTTACAATTTTCGGACTCGTATCAGGTAAAATTTTATGGGGATTTTTAGTTTTCTGTTTAAAATCTCTTTCTTCAATAGTGATATTCATTTGTCCACTTTCAAACAATTGCATTGTAACATATTGTTTTTCATTACTTGGATTTAATGTTGATAAATCTAATGATGAAATTTTAACAGGAATGATATCATAATCTCTTGATGTTGTTATTTCGTACGATATTTCCATAAGTGCTTTTCCTGAATTTCTTGACGAAATATTTTCTTTTTCATTAGGAATTTCATTAAAATCTTCTGTACAACTTATTGTTACCAAGATTGTAAACAGGAAGGTTAGTAGTATTTTAATTTGTATTTTCTTCATAATATTGAGTTTAAATAAT
>JAQRMW010000041.1 GCA_028599075.1 Urechidicola sp.
GCACAAGTTCTTTTTACATTTAAAGGAATGTGAATATCGTTATAATTATAGAAATAAAAATTTGTATATTAGCACCCTAAAATTAATCAAAGATAACCCTCTTAAGTTATCTTGAACCTTACTTTTAAATAAAATTTTAATAAAAAATTCTTCCCCATGAGGAAGATTAAGATGTAGATGAAGATTATTTGTATCGGTCGTAATTACGCCAAACATATCGAAGAATTAGCCAATGAAAGACCTACAGAACCTGTGGTTTTTTTAAAACCTGATTCGGCAATATTACCTAAGAAAATGCCATTTTTTATTCCTCCATTTTCTGATGAGATTCATTATGAGGTTGAGGTGTTGGTGAAAATCAATAAAGTGGGGAAGTATATTGATTCAAAATTCGCTCATAAATATTATGATGAAATCGGGTTGGGAATTGATTTTACTGATCGTGACCTGCAATCTAAATTAAAAGCAAAAGGATTGCCTTGGGAAAAAGCAAAAGGCTTTGACGGTAGCGCTATAGTTGGAGAGTTTTATCCAAAAGAACAATTTGATTTAGAAAATATCAAGTTTCAACTGTTTAAAAATGAAGAACTGATGCAAGATGGAGAGTCAAAATCTATGCTTTGGAAAATTGATGAATTGATTGCTTATGTATCGCAGTATTTTACTCTAAAAAAAGGAGATTTAATTTTTACTGGGACACCAGCAGGAGTAGGTGCTGTTAAGCCAGAAGATGTGTTGGTAGGAACTCTAGAGGGTAAAGAGAATTTTAGAGTTAAGATAAAATAGCTGTTGGTGATTGTTTGTTAGTTGATAGGTTTGTATTTTGGTTATTCAAACAACAAACAACAAACAACTAGAAACTACTTCTTCAACTCAGTTTCAATCACATCAACCATTTTAGCAAATTCTTTTTCATCATAAAGGCGTGTGAGCATAATAATTTTTCCGCTTTTGTCTAATACTATATTTCTAGTTACTCCAGCATTCGGTAGTGTAAAAGCTTCAAATAAAGAGCCATCTTCATCAATTGTAAAGGGGTAGGTAACTCCAACTGTTTGTATAAATTTTTCTACTTTTTTA
Organism: Urechidicola sp.; assembly: GCA_028599075.1. GTDB lineage: Bacteria > Bacteroidota > Bacteroidia > Flavobacteriales > Flavobacteriaceae > Urechidicola. The sequence goes on from JAQRMW010000041.1 coordinate 1,081, forward strand.
CGCTCTTCTTTTAGGTCAATACCTATTAAAATAAAATCATCGTTCTTAAAACGTTGCCAGACTTCTTTTTCTAGATGCGGCATTTCTTTAATACAAACGCTACACCAAGATGCAGTAAATTGAAGTACTACAACTTTTCCTTTTAAGTTTTCATTGGTGATTTTTGTACCATCTAGTAATGAGAAATCTAATTTAGGAGGTTGTTCTCCTTCACTAACCCTATAACCACGATTGTCATTATTTTGAGAGTTACATGCTTGTAAAACAGCTATAAATGCAATTAAAATATATTTTTTCATTCGATGTAATTTTATGGTTTGTTAATGGTGTAAAAAAACAATCACTACATTAAAGACGTAAATGTAGTGATTGTAAATTCAAAACTAATGGAAAATTTTCAACTCAAAATTTTATTTTTCTAGGATGTTAATTTATTGTCGAAATTTAATTAGTTAGTTTACAGAGGGTTGCTTAATTTTTTAAAATCATTTTTTGTCGGTCCCAAATCTCACTTTCATAGCTCATAAAATCAGGGTCAATTTCAACGGTTTCAAATCCCAGTTTTTCATACAAAGCAATTGCAGGTTTGTTAAATGTAAAAACGGTTAAGAAGATAGAAGTATGGTTTAGGTTTTTATGAATATATTTTATAAGTAGTTTTACCATTTGCTCTCCATATCCTTTACCTCGTTGAGTTTTGTCAATTAAAAGCCGAGAAATTTTTATATCATTTTCAAAAATATCCAACTCTGCATGACCTACAACTATAGCTTTGTTATTAATAACTTCAAGAACTTTAAAAATGAGTATGTTATTCTTTTTAGCATCATTTAAATAGCATACTAGCTGATCTTCATCCAATGGGAAAGTAAATTTATCTGAAGCCCATATAATATTTAATCTAGTAGAATCTACCCATTTAATTAACCGCAAGATATCTTCTTTAGATTCAAACTTTTCTAGTTGTATCATTGTTGTATTTTATTTTGACAGTAAAAAACAAAGCTAAAAAACACTACAATAAAAATAGAGAAATAACAACAGGATTTTTTTAAATTCGCAATTATTAATAATTGGAAATCATGTCAAAAGAAATAGAACGAAAATTTTTAATAAAAGGAAATTTTAAGTCATTGGTAATTAAAAAAAATAGAATTGTACAAGGCTATTTGTCATTAGTTCCAGAAAGAGCAGTTAGGGTTAGGATTAAAGGTGATTTAGGCTTTATAACGATAAAAGGTATTAGTAATGAATCTGGAGTCTCTCGTTACGAATGGGAAAAAGAAATACCTTTAAATGAAGCTAAAGAATTATTGGCGATTTGTGAACCTGGTGTTATTGACAAAACGCGTTTTATTGTAAAAGCTGATGGTAATTTAGTTTTTGAAGTAGATGAATTTTACGGAGATAATGAAGGATTGATTATTGCCGAAATAGAATTACCGACTGAAGATGCTATTTTTACTAAACCTTCCTGGTTAGGTGAAGAAGTTACAGGAAACGAAAAATATTACAATGCTAGTTTAATCAAAAAGCCATTTAAAAGCTGGTAATATTTTTACTCAGTATTCTTACTATATTTTAAAAACCAATCATAAATATCTTGTCCTGCATAAATACGTTTCCAAGCGTCATGCCCCATATCTTCATGTATCGTAAATCGAATATCTTTATGCCCCAACTCTTCTAGCTTATTCATTCCGGCAAAGAAATATTGAGTTTCAACAGCGGTATCTCTTCCTCCAGCAAATGCCCAAACAGGTAGATTTTCATCAACAATAGCTTGCATTAAATCTGGATGTCCATATCCAACAATTGGATTCATAGCTGCAAATCGATTGGCATGCTTGCTGCCAATAACCCAAGTTCCAAATCCACCATAACTCAAACCACTTAAATAAATCCGCTTTTCATCAGCATTGAAATTTGCTAAAGTGTTGTCTAGCATGTTTAATAAATCTTGTTCTTGTCTGTCCCAACCGGCATCTGTAATTATCCAGTTAGGAATGGAGTTAGCAGGAGTTGCTCCTTTCATTTTTCCAGAAAGAGAAAAATAGCCAGGTCTTTCTGGAACGCCATTTTCTAATCTTACTGGTATATCATCAGGAGTTCTATCGGCAATGTATTTAGCTATTTTATCACGTCCAAACATATGCATTTGTGGTACAATCATTATAAAGGGCAAATCTCTTTTTTGTACCCATACTTCATATAAAGGGCCATGAATCATCACATAATCTAATTCTGTAGTTCCATTTCCGCGCTCACCATCACCATGTAAAAATAAAAGTACAGGCCATTTTTTATCCCTTTGTTCTTCATATCCTTTTGGCAGATACACAAAATATTCACGATCTGTTTGGTCAGTTTCACTATGATAAGGAATGCGGAGTAGTTGTTCTTCTGATTTTTGGGGCTCTTTATGGTTACATGAGCCTAAAATTATGAGGAGTAAAATTAACTGCAGAATATTTTTCATTTTTGATATGGTTTGATATAACCCAAATATACAATTATTCATTCTTCACTTTTAATTATTCACTTATAAAACTTTGTCCCTTTTAAACTTTGCACCTTTAATTAGCATACAGTATTTTTGTATTTATGTAAAACCTGAAACGGGAAACTAGAAACAAGAACAATGCACGCAGAAATCATCACTATTGGAGACGAAATTTTAATTGGTCAAATAACTGATACCAATTCTAAATGGGTTGCTGAACAATTGAATAAAATCGGAGTTTCTGTGTATCAAATCACCTCGATACAAGATGATAAGGTTCATATATTAAAAGCAGTCGAAGAAGCACAAGCAAATACTGATATTGTGATTCTAACTGGTGGGCTAGGTCCAACTAAAGACGATATCACCAAACATACGTTGGCTACCTATTTTGGCTCAGAGTTGAAATTAAATGAAGAGGTAGAAGAACATATTAAGGAGTTGTTTGCAAAAATGAACTATCCTTTTACCGAAGTGAATCGCCATCAAGCGTTATTACCCATAAAGTGTACTCCGTTAAAAAATAATTATGGTACCGCCTCAGGAATGTGGTTTGAAGATAAAAACAAAGTAGTGGTTTCATTACCTGGAGTTCCTAATGAGATGAAAGGATTGATGAGGGAACAAGTATTACCTAAACTCCAACAAAAATACACTTTGCCTTTTATTATACATAAAACAGTATTAACCTATGGGATGGGAGAAAGTATGGTGGCAGCAAAAATTGAAACTTGGGAAGATGCATTACCATCATTTATTAAATTAGCTTATTTACCATCTTATGGAAGGTTGCGTTTACGTTTGAGTGCAAAAGGAAATGATAAATTGGTTTTGGAGAATTCATTAGAAGCAGAAATTTCAAAATTATATCCTTTAATAGGTAACATTATTATTGGGATGGATGAAACCGATAGTATTGAAGCTTCTATTGGAAAACTATTGACCGAGAAAAAGCAAACCCTTGCAACAGCCGAGAGTTGTACAGGAGGTTCCATAGCAACTCGTATTACATCTGTAGCAGGAGCATCAGCCTATTTTGTGGGGTCAATTGTTTCTTATACAGCAACGATTAAAACGCAAGAGCTGAATGTACCTAAAGAGTTAATCGAAAAACATTCAGTAGTAAGTGGCGAAGTGGCTGAGGCTATGGCAGTTGGGATTCAACAAAAATATAAAACGGATTATGCTATTGCCACAACAGGTAATGCAGGACCAACTACAGATGAAACAGATAAAACAGTTGGAGTCGTTTTTATTGCTATTGCAACTCCGAATGGAGTTTATTCTAAAGAATTTTTCTACGGTAAACCACGTCAAAAAGTTATAGAAAGAACTACAAATAAAGCCTTTGAAATGCTGCGAAAAGAGTTGTTGTACTAGTTGTTTGTTAATAGTTGTTGGTTTCTAGTTTGATGTTTCTATTTGGAATTTGACATTTGTTTTTTGCAATTTTAGCTCCTTAAAAATCCTCAAAATCAGCAATCAAAAAAAATCATAAAAATTAGTAGAAATACACTTGTATGTTTCTAAAAATGTTTCTATTTTTGCACCTCGTTTTGAGATAACAATAAAACTGTAGAGAAATGTCAAGAGTTTGTGAACTTACAGGTAAAAAAGCAATGGTTGGGAACAATGTTTCTCACGCATTGAATAGAACTAAAAGAAAATTTAACGCTAATTTAATTACAAAGCGTTTTTATATTCCTGAAGAAGATAAGTGGGTTACTTTAAAAGTATCAACTGCTGCTTTAAAGAATATTAACAAGTTAGGAATTTCTGCTGTACTTAAAGAGTCAAGAGAAAAAGGAATTTACACAAAATAAATTCTGAATCAATAAAAGAATAATAAGATGGCAAAGAGCAAAGGAAATAGAATTCAGGTTATACTAGAATGTACTGAGCATAAAGCTTCAGGACAAGCTGGAACTTCAAGATATATTACAACAAAAAATAAAAAGAACACTCCTGATAGATTAGAGGTTAAGAAATTTAACCCAATCTTAAAGAAAATGACTGTTCATAAAGAGATAAAATAATTAGGTTATGGCAAAGAAAGCAGTAGCATCGTTACAATCAGGTTCAAAGAGATTATCTAAAGCAATCAAAATGGTTAAGTCACCTAAAACAGGAGCTTATATTTTTGTTGAAGCAATTATGGATCCTAAATCGGTAAATGACTTTTTTAGTAAAAAGTAAGCGTTAACCAATACAATATTTACGAAGCTACTTTCAATTGAGAGTAGCTTTTTTAGTTTATATTTGTGTCTGATTTTTTTGGCGTTTCCCTAGGGGGTCGTGCTATTCGCTTTATCTTTCTCGTGCTGAATTAAGTTCAGCATCTCAAAAGGATATCGCTTCTATCACTAACGCAGATTTAATCAAAAGAATAGATAGTAATGTCTTTCCCGAGAAATCGGGAATCCATTTTTGGGTAAGTATAGATTCCTGCCTTCGCAGGAATGACAAGACCAAAAACTAGCAACTATCAACTAACAACTAATAACCATTTTTTATAAATGAGCTTTTTTAAAAAAATATTCTCAAAAGAAAAAAAAGAAACCTTAGATAAAGGTCTCGAAAAAACAAACACTTCGTTTATTTCAAAACTGTCAAAAGCAATTGCAGGTAAATCTAAAGTTGATGATGATGTTTTAGATAACTTAGAAGAAGTATTAATTTCTTCTGATGTTGGTGTAGATACAACACTAAAAGTTATTGACCGAATCGAAGCACGTGTTGCAAAAGATAAATATCTTGGGACTGACGAATTAAACGGAATCCTTCGCAAAGAAATCGCAGGATTGTTGTCAGAAACCAATGTAGGTAACGAAACTGAATTTACTATCCCTGATGGAAATAAACCACACGTTATAATGGTAGTTGGCGTAAACGGAGTTGGTAAAACTACAACCATTGGCAAGTTAGCAGCTCAGTTTAAAAAAGCGGGGAAGAAAGTGGTTTTAGGAGCAGCAGATACTTTTAGAGCTGCAGCAATAGACCAATTACAAGTATGGGCAGATAGAGTAGATGTACCAATGATTCGCCAAGAAATGGGTTCTGATCCAGCATCTGTGGCTTTTGACACATTACAAAGTGGAGTTACTCAAAACGCCGATGTTATTATTATTGACACTGCTGGTCGTTTGCACAACAAAGTAAATTTAATGAACGAGCTTACCAAAATAAAACGTGTAATGCAAAAAGTGGTGGGAGATGCTCCACACGATGTGTTATTAGTGTTGGATGGTAGCACCGGACAAAATGCATTTGAACAAGCGAAACAATTTACCAAAGCAACCGAAGTTACTTCGTTAGCTGTTACCAAATTAGATGGTACTGCAAAAGGTGGAGTGGTGATTGGTATTTCTGACCAATTTCAAATACCTGTAAAATATATTGGTGTTGGTGAAGGAATTGATGACCTACAAGTATTTAATAAAGTAGAGTTTGTAGATTCGTTTTTTAAGTAAACTCTTTTTTCAAGATGTTATTTTTTATTTAGATTACTCCAAATTTCAATTTGCACCTTATCGCCTAAATGAAGTTCTTCATATTTCTTTTTTACACCTTCAAACTCATTAGAAATTAGGTTACAAAGCGTTGAAGTCAAAATTGTATTTATTGTTAAAACTGTCATTGATTCCTCTAGTGTAGTTTTTTTGTTTTTGTAAATATAATTATACTGTCTATCACTTATATGTTCTCCATGGGCATGATTGGAGTATAAATTCCACATGTCATTTATTCTATTAGAATCAATTCCACTAGTTTTTAAAATGCTTTTAGTCGACTCTAATTTAGCACGTTTAGGTTTTAAAAATTCTCTTTGTATATTCTCTTTTGAGTTTTTGAATTTCGAAAATTCTTTAATCTTCTCAATGAGAATTTTAATATCATCCTCAATTTCTTTCTTTTTCCATTTGTTTTTTTTAAATTCTACTGGAAAATTATTTTGCTTTTGAAGTCCATGTAGTTTATATATATCATATCGAAAATCTTTTTCAATTACCTCAACTTTGTCAAAAAATAAATAATACATAATTGCAAATGATTCTATTTGCATTCGGGTTAAGGAGTATATTGAAAATAAGTCAGTTACCTGTATTTGCTTATTGACGAGGAAAAATTTATTTCCTTCTAATAATTTTTGGATACTATGGTTTGCCATCCCATACCTGAAATATTTGTTTTCAATTTCAGCATGATGATGCTCAATTTTAACTTTGTTATCAAAAAGACTTTGTGTCAAAATGAATAGAGAATTTGTAAGAATATCAAAGTGCTTTAACCGAGTTTTAATATCGTCTGTTTTAAATGCATTGTAAATTTCTAATAAGTAAGGTTTTCTTTCTTCCATTTAATTTTTATTATTAACTACAAAACAATCCCATATTCTCCAACAGGCTCCATAGGTTTTGGTAAATCTGTTTCGTCTAGCATTTGACGTATATCAATCTCTATAGATCTTGCCATAGAAGAAATAGGAACATCGTTATACAAACCTTCAAAAGGATTTTCAGAATATTCTCCAATCATTTCCATTAAAATAAAAACCCAAGAAACCAACATTGTAAAAGGCAACACCAGCCAACTAGAATACATGTGGCTCGAATCTTTAAATATATTCAACATACCAAAAGGGAGTAGTACTAAAAATATCCAAACAAAAATAAAATTGACTGTTGCATATTGTCTTGGGAATGGGAAGTTTTTTATACGTTCCGATTTTCCTTGAAGGGTGTAAAATTCACCTAACATTTTTTCTAATTCCATATGCCTAAAATCTTCTATTTGTCCGCCTAGTTTTAACTTTAACAATTCTTTAGATTGCAAGCTCAATAAATGAGATGCTTTGTTCCCTTTGGTCATTAAATAGGTATATTCCTCAGAAGAGATGTAAGGTTTCAATTTTATAAAATGATCATCTTCATAATGAATATCACCTTGTTTTCTTAAGATATCATCTGCTTTAGAAGTATGTTCCCACGGTTTTGGCATTCTCAATTGGTAGGTTAATGCTTTTAACCAAGCAACATGTCTATGAACAATAGATTTATGAATTGTACTCAACTCATTTTCTGATAACTTTTCGCTAGTATGCTCATTGGTAATAAAATCACGAGCCATGATGGTAAAGGTTCTTGAAGCATTTACAATTCCACCCCAAATTTTACGAGCCTCCCACATTCTGTCGTAAGACGAATTGTTTTTAAAACCTAAATAAAAGGAAACTGCAATACCAATTAATGCAATTGGTTGCCAAGGGATAGCCAGCCATTGCCAATCTAAAAATTTATAGAGTAATATTGGGATAATATCTAAAATTAAAAAGATGATAATATACTTTTTACTCCAAATTACTGTACCCCAAAAAGGAAATCGTTTGCCTATATACATTTGTTGTTGTTTTAAGTTTAGCGTTGTAGAAATTGATATAATTTTATACAACTAATCCAATCAGCACGAATATACAAAGAAAGTATAAATCAGAATGGTTTGTACTTTCGCATCTATTTGGCATTTGTTCAATCACTTTTAAACCTTTTTTTGTAATTTTAGATTTCAAAATTTTTAATTATGAAGACTAAACTTCTTATTGTAGTTGTACTCATGCTATTTTCTTGTCAAAAAGAATGGAATAAAGAGTTATCAGATGACACTAGTGCTATTAGTGTTAAAGATGTAGAATATAAAGTTCTAGATTCTGAGTTTTTAAATGTGGACGAACTATGGAAACCCTTCGAAAAATATTGGGAGGATTTTACCGAAGTAGATTATAATCGTTTAAAACCACTCATTTTAGAACAAAACATCCCAACATTACAAATTAGAATTTCTAAAGGGAAACTAACGTATGAACAACTCACCCTATTTTATTTATATAGAATCAAAAAGTTTGATAGACTCAATGAATTGTCTTTAAACTCAGTCATAGCATTAAACCCAAATGTAGTTGAAGAAGCAAAAAAAGCAGATTTAACACAATTTGAAGTTGCGCCACATCCAATTTTCGGAATGCCTATTTTATTAAAAGACAATATAAATGCTGCAGGAATGCCAACGACAGCTGGTGCTATTGCTCTGGTAAATAACAATACCGAAGATGCATTTATTGTCAAACAATTAAAAGCAAACGGTGCATTAATCCTTGGTAAAACAAACCTAAGTGAATGGGCATATTTTTTCTGTGGGGAATGCCCGAGTGGGTATAGTGCTGTGGGGGGACAAACATTAAATCCATATGGTAGAATGGTTATGGATACAGGAGGTTCTAGTTCTGGAAGTGGAGTAGCAGCAGCAGCTAACTTTGCTGTGGGTACTGTTGGTTCAGAAACATCAGGATCAATATTATCACCAGCTAGTCAAAATTCTGTTGTAGGCTTAAAACCAACAGTTGGTTTTTTAAGTAGAACTGGTATTGTGCCCATTTCTAGCACGCTAGATACTCCAGGGCCAATTACAAGAAATGTTGTTGATAATGCCATACTATTTGATGCGATGAAAGGTTATGATGATCAAGATACTTTGAGTTTTAATACTGATGATTTTACACTTTTTAATGATGATTTTACAACAAATAAACTAGAGCGTGTAGGAGTTTTTAAAGAATTACTAAAAGACAGCCTTTATCGAAATGCAGTTGAAATATTAAAACAGAACGGTACAACGATTGTTGAAATCGATGAAGTTGAAGTGAAATTAAATGGGTTTATGACGTTGTTGAATCTAGATATGCGAAATGATTTACCAATTTATTTAAAAAATAATGCTGATAAAACAGTTGCTATTTCTTCGGTTCAAGAAGTGATTGAATTTAATAAAAAAGATTCAGTGTTGACAATGCCCTATGGACAAGCGTTGTTTTATGGAATTGTAAATGATAAAACTTCAGATGCAGATTTTGAACAAATCAAAGATTCATTGCATATAAAAGGAAAGCAATTTTTTGATATCCCAATGAATCAACAAAATCTAGATGCTATTCTTTCTATTAATAATTACCATGCGGGTAGAGCTGCTGTGGCAAAATACCCAGCAATAACTGTCCCAATGGGATATACTAAAGAAGGTAAACCAAAAGGGTTGACATTTATTTCTAATAAAGGTGAAAAAAACCTATTAAATTGGGCAGATGGTTATGAACATTTATCGAAGGAACGTAAAAGGCCGGAAAATTATAACTAATTAATCACAGCATTAATCTTTTCCCAAAGCTCATTATCAAATGTAATAGGTACGAGCGCATCATCGCTAGCAACATCACCCATTCTAATAATGACAAGATCTTGACTCGGAACTACATATAATTTTTGATCATTCTTACCCAAACCTGCGATTAAATCAGAAGGAGCATTAGGTATCAATGTTCCATTAAAAACTTCCTGACTCCCTGGCAACATAAAACTTTGCTTTCCGTTGAGCCACCACAAATACCCATATGATTTATTAATACTTTGTGATGGATTAGTCATTGCCGAATAATAGGCTTGGTTTAATATTTCGTCACTTTCCCAAGTGCCTTTATTCATCATTAAGATACCAAAACGAGCCATTGATCTTGCTGTGCTAAAATATACATTGTTGTAATTGTTAGTGCCAAACCAAGCACCATCCATTCCAATTTTATCTCTTAAAACGGAATTGAAATAATTCTCAAAAGTTTCTCCAGTTCCATTTCCTATTACATCTTGTAGAAGAGTATAAGGTGCATTGTGATACGCCCATCGTGTAGAAGCATCAGCTTTGTAAAACAAGCAAATAGGGTCGGTACAATCAAAAATGAGATCATTTAAACCACTAGTCATTGATAACTGATTTAACACCGTAACCGCGTTTTCTCTTTCTTGAGTCATGTTCGTCCACCCATCACCTAAATAAGAATTTGTTCGATTGTTAAGTTCAAGATGACCTTCTTGTTCTGCTATGCCAACAGTAACCGATGTCAATGTTTTCCCTGCTGATGCCCAATACCAATTTTGAGTTTCCGAAAAGTCATCAGCATACCACTCTATTGCAATGCGTCCATTTTTTAAAATAATAAATGCTTTTGAGTCTTTTTCTTCTACAAAATTAAGTAATGGTTGTAAACTGTTTTCATTCCACCCTAAATCAGTTAAAGAAATAGTTTCCCAAGTTGAATTGTCAATAGGCGGAAAATAAATTGTATCAGGATTTATTGGTGGTGTAGGATTTTCAATATCATCAGAAGATGCACACGATATTAGCATCGTTAAAAATACGAAGAAGAATAGTTTTGTTTTCATTGGTTGATTATTGCTATTAGACTAAACGAATCTTAAATGGTTTAAGTATTTTTGCACCCTAAATAAAAAACATGCGTACAAAGTCTATCAAAAAAAATAAAATCAATGTGGTAACTCTAGGATGTTCTAAAAACGTCTATGACTCTGAAGTGTTGATGGGGCAATTACAAGCCAACGGAAAAGAAGTTGTGCACGAAGATAAAGGCAATATTGTAGTGATTAATACCTGTGGATTTATTGACAATGCTAAAGAAGAGTCTGTAAATACCATTTTAGATTTTGTACAAAAAAAAGAAGAAGGAGCAGTTGATAAAGTTTTTGTTACAGGATGTTTAAGTGAACGCTATAAACCAGATTTACAAAAGGAAATTCCATCAGTAGATCAATATTTTGGTACTACCGAATTACCCGGTTTGCTTAAAGTATTGGGAGCAGATTACAAACACGAATTGATAGGTGAGCGATTGACTACAACACCAAAAAATTATGCATACTTAAAAATTGCTGAAGGATGCGACAGACCTTGTAGTTTTTGTGCAATTCCTTTAATGCGAGGAAAACACAAAAGTACTCCAATTGAAGAAATTATTATTGAGGCTCAAAAATTAGCTGCGAAAGGGGTGAAAGAATTAATTCTTATTGCACAAGATTTAACCTACTATGGACTGGATATCTATAAGAAAAGAAACTTAGCAGAATTGCTTAGGGCTTTGGTAAAAGTTGAAGGCGTAGAATGGATTCGTTTGCATTATGCCTTCCCAACAGGTTTCCCGATGGATGTATTAGAGGTGATGCGAAATGAGCCAAAGGTTTGTAATTATTTAGACATTCCTTTACAACATATTTCTGATTCCATTTTAAAAAGTATGAAGCGTGGTACTACACAGGTAAAAACCACCAAGTTGATTCACGATTTTAGAGCAGCAGTTCCTGATATGGCAATTAGAACTACGCTGATTGTTGGTTATCCTGGAGAGACTGAAGAAGATTATCAAAATTTAAAATCTTGGGTTGAGGAAATGCGTTTTGAACGCTTGGGTTGTTTTGCCTATTCACATGAAGAAAATACAACAGCGTACGAATTGGATGATGATGTGCCACAAGAGGTAAAGCAGCAACGTGCCAATGAAATTATGGAATTGCAATCTCAAATTTCTTGGGAATTAAATCAAGAGAAAATAGGTAGAGAATATAAAGTAGTTATTGATAGAAAGGAAGGAGAACATTTTGTGGGGCGTACTGAGTTTGATTCGCCAGACGTTGATAATGAGGTATTGATTGATGCTTCAAAATTCTATTTAAAAACAGGAGATTTTACCAGGGTAAAAGTGATTTCTGCCGAAGATTATGATTTATATGCAGAGCCGATAAAATAGAGTTGTATTGTCTTTCCCGCGTACGCGGGAATCCTGGTAAGAATAAATTAAATGAATTAACACGAAGGTATTTCCTGCAAGGTTTCAAAAACCTTGTAGGTATAAAAAGTTAAAGACAAATACCTACAAGGTCTACAAGACCTTGCAGGAGAAATAAACCAACTATGAACCAAGACCAATCTAACAATCCACTTCACGGAGTTAAACTCGCTGATATGCTACAATTGTTAGTGTCAGAATATGGTTGGGAAGAATTGAGTTTACGAATTAATATCAACTGCTTTAAGAGTAACCCTTCCATAAAATCTAGTTTAAAGTTTTTGCGTCGCACTCCATGGGCAAGAGCAAAAGTTGAGAAGTTGTATTTGAGAACTATTTGATCAAATTCAGATTCTCGTCATACAATCCAACCAAAAGACTGTTGTCTTTAATGTCTATTTTGACACCACCATATTCGGCATTTTCAAATTTTTTTCCTTCACCTTCTTGAAAGAAATAAGACTCTGCACCAATATTGATATTCCAATCGCTTTGGGTGTAATTGATCAAAAATTCATCATCATTTAAAGGAGTAATATTTTCTTGAAACCGAACTTTTTTGGCAATATTGATAGAATCAAATTTGACAACACAAAAGCCTCGCTTTGGGATACTATCTAGTTTTATATCATCAGTAATCTCATAATTCAATCGCATATAATCGCCTTGCATTAATGATCTTGGATCTACAGGAGCTAATTTTAAAAGCACGAATTCCCCTTCTTCTAGTAAGGCTTCTTTTTTAAAAACTGACTTATTAAATAAGAAAAGTAAAATGACTAAGTTAATAAGAATGATTGTCCATTTATATTTTTTCATCAACATGTAATTTTTTTCGGGTGATTAAATAAAACAATAGAAATACGATTCCTGAGGAAAAGAGAATGATTGATTTTGTGAGTAAAGTAAAACTCAAATCATAATAAAACTGTGAAATAAAATAAGCTAAATAAACGATTCCGAGGGCAAATCCAGTTTTGTAATTGACCAGGTAACTAAGTAGTAAAATCATGATTGCTCCCGTAACTGCAGGAGAAAATACGGTAGAAGCTAAAATGAGAATACTCAAAGAAAATGCATAAACCCGTTGATTTAAGGAATCAACATTTAGAACATCTAAAATTTTATTGACCAAATAGATTACGGCAATCATTTGAATAATAGAAGAAATCCAACGGTAGTCTTGTAACTCTGGGACGATATGTTTATTGCCAAGAATGATGAATCCGAATAATAGAGAAACCATCAAACCAATTCTGACCGGATTATATAGCTTCGAAACCTTCTTTCCCATAGTTATTATTTTTGCTTCATTCAACATCCAATACAACAGTAGAAATGTGTTGAATGCAATATAAATGTGTGCTGTATTATAAATATCATTAAGGTTTATCAATGTCAATAACCCACCATTAATAACGAGTACAGAAATAAACGAAATAATATAATTTTGGGTGATAAAAAGCGTGGTAGCTGCAATCAAAATAAATAGTAGTGAGATGATGTTTTCATCAAAATCAAATCTGTTGAAAGCAATTCCTAGCATAACAAACCCAATTGCATACATAGAAATACTGAAGGTGTCTAAAATTAATTTGTCATATTCTTTGTTCATCCAAATAGATGAAATAATAAGGAGTAACCCTAGAATGAGTATTCCAATTTCAGAATCATATACTCCTAAAGTAAAAATGAAACCTGTAAAAAAGAGTGTTCCTAAAAAGCCTCCAAAAATAGAAAGAACTTTAATTACAAGACTCGATTGATTATCTTTTTTATGTGCATATTCTTCGAGAATAGCTTCTTTGTCAAAGCTAAAATCATTCTTTGAATTATTTTTTAACTGCTCTAAAAGCGCAGATATATTTTTTTCTTTATGCATTGTTCCACTTTTTTTGAAGGTCAACTAAAAGCTTAATTGTTCCGGTAACACTTGTAATAATAAACAGGCTGATTAAAAATATCATTGCTTCTTCAGATGAGACCTGAATCAATAATGAAGTAATCATTATGATACCGCTAAAAGCAATAATTGCAAAATAAAATATATTTTTTGATTGATGCCCATACCAAATCCCTAAAGAATAACTCAGCAATACAATTAATAATAAGGAAATAAATGATGCGTCGGTATCTTCAAAAATACCAGCACTTATTCCTATAGTTGCGATAAAACAAGCTGCCAGCGCAATCAGATTTGTAAACCAAGTTTGATGTGTAGTTTGTCTAATTTTTGAGATATAAATTGACGAAATTAAAAATAATGTGTTCACAATAAAGAGGAGAAGTAAGGGAAATAAATCTTGCCAATCACTCGCAACTTGTTGCGAATATAATATGATAGTCGTATTTATTAAGGTTAAAAAAAACAACCACAGCGGAGCAAAATTAGAAATGACTACCCAGAGTGTAATTGCCATTGTCCATCCTAAAAAGAAATCATAGGCGTTGGCACCAGTTTGGTAAATTTGTCCAAAAACTGCAAATAAGACTCCAACCAAAATCGATGCCCCAGTTAGAATAATATTTTTAAATAGCTCTTTGATTTTGGAGAATAACACAATTAAAGTGGTAATTATTATAAGCCCTTCAATAATTCCTATTTTATAAAATTTGTGTAGTTTTTCCCAATTATAAGCAAAAAAGAAAAGGATTCCTGCAGTTGTAAAACAGATTCCAAGACTGATAAAAAAAAGTTGAAGAAATTTTTTCCATGAATTGACATCACTGTAGATATTGTTTTTTAAAACTTCTTGAATTTCAGTAGATGTACAATTGCTATGTCTGCTGATTATATGTATATCTTCTCGATTTATTTTCTGCATTTTGGTAGTTGTAGTTTCTTAATAACGAAAATAGTTAAATATATTGAAAAATGATCATCCTAATTATTAAGTTAAAAAATTGTTAGATGTTTAATCGAATCACGACAACAAATATTAATTTTAGTAACTTTATCAAAAATTATTATTTGTGTACAACGTATCAACTATTCCGTTTTCTAAAACAGGTTATTTCTCAAAAACTATTTGCGATTATTTAAATCAAGTTGAAAAGCTATCCGCTTTTTATGGTGAGTATTCTGACTTAGAAGGATTTAAAAATCAAATAGAAACAAAGCGATTATCATTTAAAAGAGAGTCGAGAACTATCCTGATAAATGCCCTAAAGACGCAATACAAAAACACAAAACCTTCTGATAAAACCCTAGTAAATATTGATTCGCTTAAAAAAGAAAATACATTTACAATTACTACTGGTCACCAATTAAACTTGTTTACGGGCCCTTTGTATTTCTTATATAAAATCATTTCTACTATCAATTTAACCGAGGAGTTAAAGAAAGAAAAACCAGATTCTAATTTTGTTCCAGTTTACTGGATGGCGACAGAAGATCACGATTTTGAAGAAATACAATATTTCAATTTTAAAGGGAAGAAGGTTAGCTGGAATAGAGAATCGAGTGGAGGTGTAGGTAGACTATCAACCGAAGGGTTGGAATTTGTCTTAGATGAATTTTCAAAACTGATTGGAGATTCAAACAGCGCAAAACAACTAAAGAAATTATTTTCTGATGCTTATTTAGGTCACACAAATTTAACCACTGCAACTCGTTATTTGGCAAATAAATTATTTTCAGAATATGGATTGGTAATTGTTGATGGTGATGATATTGAATTAAAAAGAATGTTCTTGCCATATGTTGAACAAGAGTTATTTAAACAAACGGCATTTACAGAAGTTTCTAAAACGATTAAAGATTTAGAAAAAAATTATAAGGTTCAAGTAAATCCTAGAGAAATAAATTTATTTTATTTGATTGATGGATTACGAGAGCGAATTATTTTAGAAAATGATTTGTATAAAATCAACAATACTGACATTGAATTTTCTTTAGATGAATTACAATATGAATTGAAATTACATCCAGAACGGTTTAGCCCAAATGTAATCATGCGTCCTTTGTATCAAGAAGTGATTTTACCTAATCTATGTTATATCGGTGGAGGTGGAGAACTTGCTTATTGGTTCGAACTAAAACCTTATTTTGAATCAGTTGATGTGCCATTTCCAATTTTATTATTGCGAAATTCAGCAGTAGTGATTACTGAAAAGCAATCGAAGACTTTGAAGAAATTAAATATTTCACAAGATGAATTGTTTTTAAAACAACAAGATTTAGTCAATAAAAAAATAACAGAACATTCTGATTTAATCATCGATTTTTCTGAGCAACGACAACAAATAGATTCGCATTTTGAAAAATTAGAAGAGATTGCAACTCAAACGGACAAGTCATTTATTGGTGCTGTAAAAGCCCAAAAACAAAAGCAATTGAACGGATTAGATAATCTAGAAAAGCGTTTGTTAAAAGCTGAGCGCAGAAAATACAAAGACTTAACTGCAAGAATTAAAGAAGTTCAAGATGCTATATTCCCAAAACAAAGTTTGCAAGAGAGAAATACAAATTTTTCTGAGCTGTATTTAGAATATGGAGAGGAATTAATTCCAAAATTAAAAGAAGCATTAAAACCATTGGATTTAGAATTTACAATAATTGAGATGTAATATGAGAGGAGAATCAAACTTAGGAATATATATAGTTGCAGGAATAGTCGTCCTACATTTCATAGTTGGGTTTGCTTTCCTTATTTATAAAATGAATAAGAAACCAAAAAATAAGAAAGAAGAATAACTTGTTTTAGATTCCCCCTACTCGGGAAAGATAACATCAATAAACACCAACAAAAAAGCCAAATCAATTAAGATTCGGCTTTATCTATTGTTTTAAAGTCTAACGACTATTAATCTTATAAATGTATTACTTCATCATAAGCAGCAGCAACTGCTTCCATCACTGCCTCACTCATTGTTGGGTGTGGGTGAATTGATTTTAAAATTTCATGACCTGTAGTTTCTAATTTACGAGCAACAACTGCCTCGGCAATCATATCTGTAACTCCGGCACCAATCATATGGCATCCTAACCATTCACCATATTTAGCATCAAAAATTACTTTTACAAAACCATCTGGTGTTCCAGCTGTTTTTGCTTTTCCAGATGCTGAGAACGGAAATTTCCCAACCTTTAATTCGTAACCTGCTTCTTTAGCTTTTGCTTCTGTCATTCCTACACTTGCAATTTCTGGTGTTGCATACGTACAACCCGGAACGTTGCCATAATCAATAGAATCAACATGTAATCCAGCTAGTTTTTCTACACAAGTAATTCCTTCAGCAGAAGCAACATGTGCTAAAGCTTGACCTGGAACTACATCGCCAATAGCATAATATCCTGGTATATTTGTTTGGTAGAAATCGTTTACCAAAATTTTATCACGGTCCACAACAATACCAACATCTTCCAATCCAATATTTTCGATATTCGATTTTATTCCAACAGCAGATAACAAAATATCTGCTTCTATTTTCTCTTCTCCTTTTTTGGTCTTTACAGTTGCAACAACTCCTTTTTTAGAAGTGTCAACTGACTCCACAGAAGAATTAGTCATCACTTTGATTCCAGATTTTTTTAATGATCGTTGAAATTGTTTTGAGATATCAATATCTTCTACTGGAACCACATTAGGCATAAATTCAACAATAGTTACATCAGTTCCCATCGAATTGTAGAAATGAGCAAACTCAACACCAATAGCTCCAGAACCAACAACAATCATCTTTTTTGGTTGCTCAGGAAGTGTCATTGCTTCACGATATCCAATTACTTTTTTACCATCTTGTGGTAAACTTGGTAATTCTCTACTTCTAGCACCAGTTGCAATAATAATATTGTCTGCGCTGTATTCAGTTGTCTTTCCATCAGCATCCGTAACATCAACTTTTTTACCAGTTTTAATTTTTCCGAAACCGTTAATCACATCAATTTTATTTTTTTTCATTAAAAATTGAACACCTTTACTCATACCATCTGCAACACCACGACTTCGTTTTATGATAGCATCAAAATCTTTGTCAATAGCTTCTGCTTTTAATCCATACTCATCTACATGTTTTAAATAATCATATACCTGAGCACTTTTAAGCAAAGCTTTAGTTGGGATACAACCCCAGTTTAAGCAGATGCCTCCAAGGTTTTCCTTTTCAACAATTGCAACTTTAAATCCGAGTTGTGAAGCTCTAATTCCGGTTACATATCCTCCAGGGCCAGATCCAATTATGATAATGTCGTAGTTCATTTTGTGTATTTTTTGTTGATTGTAAATCTTATTTTTTCGATTGCAAATTTAGTGAATAAATCTGAAAATAATTTAAAACATCTTTGCGAAGTAAATTTAAATTTACTGTGGCAATCTCAAGTTTTTATATTGATATGACTATGTCTAATATTCCAATGTCAGTTCGAGTGATTTTCGATTTAAGGAGAAAATAGTATTGAGAACTTTTCTATAACTTCTCGATACATTTTGATTTCGATTTTCATCTCAATCAAAACACTCGAAGTGACGAAATTTGTGCTACATTCTTTCAGGAACCTCAATTCCTAATAAATTAAAAGCCGATTTAATAGTATCTCCTACTTTTTTAGACAAGCGTGTTCTAAACACTTTTTCTTCGAGATTTGTACTCCCTAGAATTGGCACTGATTGATAAAATGAATTGTATGCTTTTACCAATTCATAAGTATAATTAGCTATTAATGCAGGACTGTGATTTTTAGCTCCAGCTTGAATCACTTCAGGAAACAACTGTAATTGTTTAATCACTTCTTTTTCCTTTGGATGAAGATTAACTCCTGAAGTTTCTTGATTAAAATCAAATTCAGCTTTTCTTAAGATTGACTGAATTCGAGCATAGGTGTATTGTATAAAAGGCCCTGTGTTTCCGTTAAAATCGATCGACTCTTTAGGATCGAATAAAATTCTCTTTTTAGGATCTACTTTTAATATATAATACTTTAATGCTCCTAAGCCGATGGTTTTATATAGGCTTTCTTTCTCTTCGTTTGAATAGCCTTCTAGTTTTCCTAATTCTTCAGAAATATCTCTTGCGGTGTTTACCATTTCAATCATTAAATCATCTGCATCTACTACTGTGCCTTCTCTTGATTTCATTTTACCTGAAGGTAAATCTACCATTCCATAAGACAAATGAAAAAGGTTGTCTGCCCAATCAAACCCTAATTTTTTAAGAATTAGAAAGAGTACTTTAAAGTGATAATCTTGTTCGTTACCAACGGTATATGTCAATCCTTTTAAATCATAATCTTTAAAACGTTCAATCGCAGTTCCGATATCTTGGGTCATATAAACGGCTGTGCCGTCAGAACGTAAAACAATTTTTTCGTCCAAGCCTTCATCTGTCAAATCAATCCAAACAGAACCATCGTCTTTTCTGTAAAATACTTCAGATGCTAATCCGTTTGTTACGACATCTTTCCCTAAAAGATAAGTGTTACTTTCGTAATAATTCTTGTCAAAATCAACGCCCAATTCTTTGTATGTTACATCAAAACCATCATATACCCATTGGTTCATCATTTTCCAGAGGTCAACAGTTTCTTTATCACCAGCTTCCCATTGAAGCAACATCTTTTGTGCTTCGAGTAGGAGTGGAGCTTGTTTTTTTGCTTCTTCCTCTGTAGCGCCAGAAGCAATTAAATCAGCTATTTCTTTTTTATATTCTTGATCAAATTTTACATAATAATTACCTACCAACTTATCACCTTTTAATCCGGTACTTTCTGGAGTTTCATTATTTCCGAAAAGTTTCCACGCCAACATGCTCTTACAAATATGGATTCCACGGTCATTGATAATCTGAGTTTTGTAAACGGTGTTACCTGCAGCAGCAATAATCTCAGCAACAGCATATCCTAAGAGGTTATTTCTAATATGCCCTAAATGCAGAGGTTTGTTTGTGTTGGGTGAAGAATACTCAACCATTACTGATTTATCTGAAGGGTTTGGGTTTGTAATACCAAAATTATCAGAGGTAAATATTTTATTGAAATCATTGATAAAAGTAGTGTTAGCAATTACCAAATTAAGGAACCCTTTAACCACATTAAAGTCAGATACTTCTATAACATTTTCTTTTAAATACTCACCAATCTTGGTTCCTATTTCAACAGGATTACCTTTTACAAAACGTAAAAAAGCAAATACAACAATAGTAATATCTCCTTCAAAATCTTTACGAGTTGCTTGGAACTCTACCGAATTAATTTCAGTATTATAAATAGATTTGAATGCTTCTTTTACGGCAGTTTCAATGGTATTTTGAATATTCATCTTGATAAAAAAATTGAAATGCAAATTTACAATAAAAAAAACACGTCTTTGCGAGGCAATGTTATTATTTTTCAGGTTGAAATACCTTTTTAAATTGCCGAAGCAATCTCTTCATGAAATGAGACTGCCACAAAAACTGCATTTAATTTTGTTTTTTCGCAGAGACCTAAGAGTATTATCTTTCACGAGATTCCGATAGCTATCGTTTCGGGAACCCATCTTTTTATTAATTTAAATTTTTATAAAAAATGTTCTCGATACAAAATTCTTTATCAAGAATTTCACTCGAACTGACGCTTATAAGTATATTTGCAGTATGCTAAAACCGACACCAGAAGAATTATCGATACTCGCCAAAGAAACTTTTGTCGAAACAAAAAAATATTTTCAAAAGTTAAAAAAGCGTCAACAAAAAAGATTGGACCCTTTGATGCAAGATTTGCATGAAAAGGAATTTGAAAAAACAGATTGCTTGGAGTGTGGTAATTGTTGTAAGACTTCTAGTCCGATTGTGACAGAAAAAG
The DNA here is from genome assembly GCA_028599075.1 of Urechidicola sp. Taxonomy (GTDB): domain Bacteria; phylum Bacteroidota; class Bacteroidia; order Flavobacteriales; family Flavobacteriaceae; genus Urechidicola. The sequence continues at coordinate 22,042 of JAQRMW010000041.1, forward strand.
ATATTCAAAGGATTGCAAAACATTTGCGTATCAAAGAAGTAAAGTTTGTTGAGCAATATTTAGAACGAGATGGGGACGATTATTACGTAATGCAAGAGGTGCCTTGTGTGTTTTTAGACACCGATAATTCTTGTTTTATTTATGACGTTCGCCCAAAGGCATGTAAAGAATATCCGCATACTAATCGACGTAAATTTATTCAACTAACAGATTTGACACTTAAAAATATTGAAATTTGTCCTGCGACTTATAATATTATTGAGGAATTGAAAAAGAAATTGCCATTGTAGATTTATTTATAAAGAAGATATTTTTCTTTAATTTTTTTAAATTTCTCCAAATCTTTTTGCCAAGAGGCTCTAATTTCTTTTGAATTCAAACCAGATTCTAATTGCTGTTGTAGTTTTAAAGTACCTGCATGTACGGTAAACGTTTTTCCAAAAAAGGCTTTATCTTTTGGTGTCTTCTGATAAGCATCCACTAAAAATGAAATATCAACTTTACTTAGTTTTTTAGTTTGGGTTAAATCAACACCATAACATTTTTCTCCATCAAACTTTGGGTACTTAGAACCAAAATTTGGTTTTGGAGTATAGTAAAAATCACTCTCAGGAAAGAAAGGAGCACCGTATCGTTGGAATTGAAATTCTGTTCCGCGCCCTGCATTTATGATGGTGCCTTCAAAAAATCCTAAACTTGGGTATAGATTGATAGATGTATCATTTGGTAAATTCGGTGAAGGACGAATCGGTAAATGGTATTCGCTTTGATGGTCATAATTCTCTAGGGTAATAATGTCAATTTCACATTGCATCCCATCTTTCAGCCATTTTTCTCCGTTCACCATTTGGGCATACTCACCGATGGTCATTCCATAAACTAATGGAATAGGATATAAACCAACAAAAGAAGAATGTTCGGGCTCTAAAGTTGGTCCGTCAATATAATGCCCATTTGGGTTAGGTCTATCTAGAATCAGCATCGGAATCCCTTTTTCAGCACAAGCTTCCATCATATTACTCATGGTAGATATGTAGGTATAAAAACGAACACCCACGTCTTGAATATCAAAAATTACAATATCAATATCTTCTAGCAGCTCTAATTTTGGTTTTCTATTTTTTCCAAAAAGAGAAAAAACGGGTAAGTTGGTTTTAGTGTCAATTCCGTCAGCAACATGTTCGCCGGCATCTGCTTTACCTCTAAAACCATGTTCTGGAGCAAATACTTTTACGATGTTTATTTTTTGGCTGATTAGAGAGTCAACTAGATGTACGTAAGTTGCATCATCTTTAAAAATAACACTGGTTTGATTTGCAACTACAGCAACATTCTTCCCTTTTAGTAGGGCTAAGTATTTTGTTGTTTGATTCGCAGCAACTACAATTTTGTTTTGAGGAGCAATATCAGTACTTGAATTACAAGAATATCCATAAAAAATGAACAATGAAAGCATCAAAATAACTAAAAAGAAATATGTATTTTTGAAACGAAAACCTAGCATACCTAAAATTGAATTACGAATTATTTTTAGCAAAACGACTCATTGCCGCAAAGCAGCATAAAAGTAGTATATCGTCGCCAATAATAAAAATTGCCATCATAGCAATTTCATTGGGTATTGTAATTATGATGATTGCAATTGCTACTGGGGTTGGACTTCAAGAAAAAATTAGAGAGAAAATTTCGGGGTTTAATGGCCATGTTCAAATCACAAATTTTGACAATAACAATTCACAAATTACGCTAATCCCAATAGATAAGCAGCAAGATTTTTATCCTGAATTTAAATCAGTTAAAGATGTTGAAAGAGTTCAGGTGTATGCAACCAAAGCAGGAATCATAAGAACAAAAACTGAATTTGAAGGTGTTGTTGTAAAAGGTGTTGGAGCAGATTATGACTGGAGCTTTTTTAAAGAATATTTGATAGACGGTGAGTTGCCTAATTATAAAGGAGAAAAAAGGTCTCAAGATGTTTTATTATCACAATATGTGGTAGATAGATTGGGTTTTAATGTAGGTGATGAATTCAATACTTTTTTTCTAAAAGAAGATACCAATCGCCCACCAAGTGTGAGAGTTTACACTTTGGTTGGGATTTACAATTCGGGGTTTCAAGAGTTTGATGAAACCATTATGATGGCAGATATTAGACAAGTGCAGCACCTTAATAATTGGAAAGAAAATCAAGTTGGAGGCTTTGAAGTTTTTGTCGATAATTTTGATGATATCAGCAAAAAAGGAAATGAGATTTATAGAGAAATTCCACCCAATTTAAACACACAAACTATCACAAATAAATTTGCAGGGGTTTTTGAATGGATAAAACTTTTTGATAATAATATCATACTCATCATAATTATTATGGTATTGGTTGCAGGTATCAATATGATTACAGCTTTACTAGTATTGATTTTAGAGAGGACTCAAATGATCGGTATTTTAAAAGCTTTGGGAAGTAATAATTGGAGCATTAGAAAAATATTTTTATACAATGCGTTTCACTTAATCATTAGAGGTTTGTTTTGGGGGAATCTCATCGGATTATCTATCTTATTAGCACAACACTATTTTGGGTTTGTGACTTTAGATCCAGAAACTTATTATGTAAAAGAAGCCCCTGTATATATCAATATTGGATATATTCTCCTGCTAAATGTAAGCACCTTGATTTTGTGTCTAGTGATGTTATTACTACCCTCATGGATTATCACTAAGATAAGTCCTGTAAAGGCAATAAAGTTTGATTAGTATTATTTTTTAAAACTATATTTCACTCCGATATTTATAAAATTATTGTCTGTAGAATTTGGGGCTATAAACGTAGGTGAGTCATTGCGGTCTTTTCCTAAGCCTTTGTATTCAAATTCACTATAAACAGCAATTTGAGGATTGAAATAATAGCTAAAACCAATTCCAAAATTATAATCAATAAAGAAAGTTGGATAATCTGTTCTTTCATCAGGTAGATAATAATATTCACTAACAGTTTCTTGATTGAAGGCTAAGCCAATTTTTAAATTCCCTCTAAAATTTTGAAAAATTCTGTATTCCCATTTTATATTTAATGGCAGTGATATTGCTTCTCCATTAAACCTTCGATAATAAGTAAGGTCAACTGTTGAGTTATATTCATTATAAATTATTCCGTGAGATTCTCCAATTTTAAAATATTTTAACCTTGCAGTAACACTCCATTTTTTTGCAAAATAGTATTCGGCTATAAATCCTCCTTGAAAAGATTTTTTGGATTCATTATAATTATAGGAAGTAATTGTATTTAAGCCTAATTCTACACCAAACAACCATTTTTTATTTAGATCAATAATATTATTTTCCTGTGAAAATATTCCTATGGTCGAGAAAGTAAATAAAATTAAAGGTAGAACTTTTTTCATTTTTGTTTAGTTTGTAAAAAGAACAACGATTTTTTGAAAGACATAGTATTAGGTATAAGTAACAAATTTAGAAAAGAGAACTGAATGGGAAACTGAAAGCATCTTATTAAATAGGCAGGTTTAAAAAGCTAATTATTTTCAATCTTCTTTTTTAATAACCTCAATTTCATTTGCCATATCTTTCAATTTTTGAAAAGCATACGGAATCGTTTCTTTCAAAATGGTATAGCCAATAAAATATTTTCTGATGACTTTGTTAGAAAGTAAATAGGTACTCAGCAAACTCCCGAGAGGACTTGTAATAATATCTTTAAATCCAACCGAAGTAAGTGTTTCAAAAACAGATCCTTTTAAAGATTCTCCTTTATCCAAAGAACTTGCAAATTTTATGAGTTTGTTGTTTTGAAAATCGGCTTCTTGTAAAGAAATTTCTTCTTTCAATTCTTTTTTCGCATTGAGCAAATCTTGGTATGTATTAATCTTATTGGTCATAGCTAGCCTTTATTCGTTTTCTGTTTTTTCTTCTTGATTCAATGCGGATTGTACAATAGCATCTTTGATGTTTTTATCGATTTTTGATTTTCCGAAGAAGAAATACAATAGAAACATAAGAAGGTATATGCCAGCTACTACAACAAACCCTAAGCTAAAACTATTGAGTATTTCTGAAAACCAATAAGCCAGAGAAAAACTCAACATCATTAAAATAAAAAGTATAAAAACAAGGATGATAAATGAGCTAACTAAGCCAGAAGCCATATTAGCAAATACGCCAACCAATTCTAGTTTTATCAATTGAAAACGTTTTTCGATATAATTTTTTAGTGAATCTATCATAACAATGTTTAGGTTTTTTCAGAATTTAAATTTGCAGCTTGCTTTTTTAAGTCTTTGATCTTAGCTTCAATTTCATGTTCTAAATCTTTCACTTTTTTAGCAACAGCATCGTACTCTTCTTTTGCTTTTCCTTTTAAGTTTCGAAATTGATTTTTAATATCATCGATGGTTTCTTTATCTAACTTTGAGGAGAGTTTATTTAGCTTCTTATCTAAATCCTCTTTGAAATCTGTAGCAGTTTCTTTTATTTTTTCTCTAGTTTCTTTTCCTGATGTTGGTGCAATCATCAGTCCTGCAACAGCTCCAGCAGCAACTCCAACAATTAATCCCAGTAATAATTTTGAATCGTTCGACATTTCTTTTTCATTTTAAGATAAAGTAAAGATACTCATTTTAGCATAAAAAAAGCATCCGCTAAAAAACGGATGCTTCAACTAACTAAACTTATTCAAATTACTTTATTATGAAACAAGGTCTACTAACCCCTTGTCGAAATATAAATTGCAATTTATATGCCAAAGCATATTGTTAAAAGTTAATAATTTGTTAATTACAAAATGTGTTTTTGAGCTTTGTATGATGATCTAACTAAAGCACCACTTTCTACGTGTCTAAAGCCCATTTTCTTTCCAATATCTTCGTATTTTTTAAACTGCTCTGGAGTAATATACTCCATCACTGGTAAGTGTTTTTTACTAGGTTGTAAGTATTGACCAATGGTAATGATATCTACATTTACATCGGCTAAATCTTGCATAGACTGTATCACTTCTTCTTCAGTTTCTCCAAGTCCTAACATAATACCAGACTTTGTTCTTCTGATACCTTGGTCTTTTAAGTATTTTAGTACGCCTAAACTACGATCGTATTTTGCTTGAATTCTAACTTCGCGAGTCAGCCTTCTAACTGTTTCAAGATTATGCGAAACTACTTCAGGAGCAACTTCAATAATTCTATCAATATTTTTATGGTCTAATTGAAAATCAGGAATCAACGTTTCTAAAGTCGTTTCAGGATTTGCTCTTCGAATAGCTTTCACTGTTTCTGCCCAAATAATCGACCCGCCATCTTTTAAATCGTCTCTATCTACTGATGTGATTACAGCATGCTTAATTTTCATCAACTTAATAGAACGCGCTACTTTTTCTGGCTCTTCCCATTCAACCGTTTCTGGTCTTCCAGTTTTAACACCACAAAATCCACAAGAACGCGTACAAATATTTCCTAAAATCATAAAGGTTGCAGTGCCTTCTCCCCAGCATTCACCCATGTTTGGGCAGCTTCCGCTAGTGCAAATGGTATTTAACCCGTAGTTGCTTACAATTTCTCTAAGCTCGGTATATTTTTTACCAGTAGGTAATTTTACCCGTAACCATTTGGGTTTTTGTTTTCTGATTGTTGTTGACTCAGCCATCTATTATTTATTTAATGATAAGGTCTCGACTGCGCTCGACCAGACAAATAATTTTTTGTTTAAAGAATAAAATCAAAAAGAATTTATTCAGGCTGCAAATTTACAAATTCATAAGATACCACACACTAAATCCGATTAAGAATAAAATTCCAAAATAACTAAGTATTTTCATTGATAGTGAAGGTCGCCATTCTTTAGGCGTATGTTTTCCAGAAATCAAAACAAAATTACTGATAGCAAAGAATGGAGCTGATAAAAAGGATAGTATAGTTGCGATTTTAACGATTGTTCCCATTTCTGATTTTAAATAATTAAGTATAAAAATAGTGCCAATTGATAAAAGAGAAATCCAAAACCAATACGATTTTTTTATGGTGTTTTTTGAAAGCAAAGATACCACAGAACTCAAGGCTCTTGGCGATGCGTCCATGGTTGTTAGGGTAGTGCTAAACATTGTTGTAAAAGCTGCAATAGCAATTATTAGATACATCCAATCTCCAATAGCATTTGTATATAAGGCAATGAGTTGTTGAGCAAATCCTCCTGCGCTTGAACTAAAACTTTCTCCTGTGCCATACATTACCAATACACCTAGTGATAAGAAACATAGTCCTAAAATTATTGTAAAGACATAACCAATATTAAAATCAGAAATACTTTTTTCTGTACTAAATTCTGGGCTGTCTTTCTTTTTTTCTAATGCCCAAAGAGAATGAATTACTGATAGATCTAGAGGTGAAGGCATCCAACCTAAAAAAGCAATTAAAAAACCAATTTCTAAACTTCCTTCTGGTAGTATCTGCATAAAACTATAAGTAGTTTCACTTCCAAGCAACGCTGCTATGACAGATGTAATAGTCGTAATTGTTAAGATTACAATAATCACTTTCATTAAATTGTCTAATAATTTATAACGCCCAATGAGTAATATAAGCACAATAACTATGGTGATGACTAAACTCCATGTTACCGGATTTTCAGTAAGACCAAAGAGGTTTATTGCCAATCCTGCTGTTACGATTGTTACTGCAGACTGAATTGTAAACATCGTGCAAATTGCCAATATAAAGTAAGTTATTAAAACACCTTTTCCGAGCTTTTTATATCCATCAACTAGACTCTCACCTGTAGCCATTGCGTACCGTGGGCCATATTGAAAAAACGGGTATTTAAATAAATGTACTAAAAGTAATGCCCAAACTAATCCAAAGCCATATTCTGCACCTGCTCTTGTTGACATCACTAAATGAGAGACTCCAATAGAAGCTCCTGCAAACAGGAGTCCAGGACCAAGAGATTTTAATTTTTGAATCATTTCTTAGACTCGATGATTTCAGATAATAATTTTTTAGCACGCATCAAGTTTACTTTTACCGAACTCATAGATTCGTTTAAAGTTGCAGCAATTTCTTTATAACTCAACTCTTGAAAATAACGCAACTGAATAATTTTTTGCTGCTTGCTATTTAGTTTCTTAATGTGATTTAACAACTCCGCTAAATTCTGTTCAATGATAATTTTATCTTCTGGTGATGGTGAGTTATCAGAGATATAAAATGCTTCAGAATTTTCTTTACTAATAGATAAAGTTTCTTTCTTTTGACCACGTATCGAATCGATAAAAATATTTTTAGAAATGGTAATTAACCAAGATTTAAATGGATAATTGTCGCTATACAAATCAATTTTATCAAAGGCTTTAGAAAAAGTTTTGATGGTTATATCTTCAGCTTCATTTTCATTATTGGTTTTGGCAAACTGAAAACGATAGACATCACTCCAATAGGTATTCAACAATTTTTTAAAAGCACTTTCTTTACCCAAGCGGGCATTCTCAACAATTTCTTGAATTTCGGGTGTGTTGGTCATAAAAAACTTACCAATGTGTAGGTTTTGAAACTAGATTTTTGATAAAGATAAACATTTGAGTCAGAACTAAAAATATTTCCAAAAATGGTGTCCAAAGGACAAGTCCTTTTTCGTTGAGTTTTTTTGATGTTTTTGAAAGAATGATATATTGAATAGCAATTCTGACTAAAAATAATCCTAAAACAATTTTCCATTGAAATCCAAAAGAGACTAGGAGTAAGGCTAGAATCCAAAATAATAATTGTGAACCATAATACAATCCCAATAAAAATTGATGAATCGGTTTGTAATAATTCGCAGTTGAGACATGCCTTCTTTTTTGATTGCCCCAATCTTTAAAAGTTGTTTTAGGCTTGGATATTGTAAAACTATTAGGATGTAAAGAAAGCGCACAATTTTCTTTTGTGGCATTTTGATTTACAAACAAATCATCATCACCAGATTTTAAGTGTAGGTGATTTTCAAAACCATTGGTGTCAAAAAAAAGTGATTTGGTATAGGCTAAATTCCGACCGACTCCCATATAAGGTAATCCAATGTTTGCATACGAAAAGTATTGCAATGCAGTCATCAAGGTTTCAAAACGAATGAGTTTGTTGAGCCATGAATTTTTGATACTTCGGTAGGCACCATATCCCAAAACAATAGATTTATTAGCTGTAAATTGTTGGCTCATTCCTCTAATCCAGTTATCAGAATTGGGTGTGCAATCAGCATCTGTAAAAAGCAAATGTTCTTGAGTTGAAGCTTTAATTCCTAAGGAAAGTGCGTATTTCTTAGAGCCTCCGCTTTTGGTTTCTACAACATTTACAATTTTAATTTTTGAAGGATATTTTTCTTTAAATGATTCCATCACTTCTAGACTATCATCATACGAACAATCATTGATTAATACAATTTCAAAATCAGGATAATTTTGTTGTATGATTTTAGGTAAAAATTGTTTAAGATTTTCGGACTCATTACGAGCACAAATCAACACTGAAATAGGAATATCAGAATATTCTTTCTTTGTAGTTTTAAAAGAAGAGAATCGAGAAAAAATAAAAAGGTAATAGCAAAGTTGAATAATGGTACTTGCAATAAAGAAAGCAAAAACCAGCTGCATCAATTATCTGTTTTCACAAAGATCAGCAGCTTTACCACAATAGCCACAAGACTCTCCTTCTTTGTTTAAGTGCGGGTTTTGACTTGCGCAAGTACCTGCAAATTTTCCATCCTTTTTAGTCCATAATTTAATGGCCAATCCTGCAACTCCTAAGAGTAATAATCCGATAGTGATAAATACTAATTTCATACTTAAATATTAGAGTGCAAAGATACAGATTTATGAATATAAAATAGTTAAAAGATGCTTTAATCTTTTAAACCACATTTACCTCAATAGCAAGCTCAATTCCGAAACTGTCTAAAACTGTTTGTTGAATTTTTTGTGCCAAAGCATAAATTTCTTGTCCTGTGGCATTGTCATAATTTACCAATACTAAGGCCTGTTTTTCATGGACTCCTGCATCACCAAAACGTTTGCCTTTAAAACCGCATTGTTCTATTAACCAACCAGCAGGAATCTTAAAAGAGTTGTGAGTTGTGAGTTTTGAGTTTTGAGTTGCCTTTATTTCGTAAAATGGAATTTGTGGATTTTTTTTTTGTAACTGTAAAAACTGCTCTTTTGAAATAACAGGGTTTTTAAAAAAACTACCACTATTACCAATTTCTTTTGGATTTGGTAGTTTGCTATTTCTGATGTCGATTACAACATCTGAAATATCTTTGATGGTTGGCTCTTTAATTTCTCTTTTTTCTAATTCCGTTTGTATCGCACCATAAGTAGTATTGAGTTTGTGATGCTGTTTGGTCAGTTTAAAAATGACAGAAGTAATAATATATTTTCCTTTTAACTCATTTTTAAAAACAGAATTTCGATACCCAAACTCACATTCATCTTTGGTAAAAACTCGTCTGTTTCCAGTTACAATTTCTATGGCTTTTAATTTGTAAAAACAGTCTTTTATTTCTACGCCATACGCCCCAATATTTTGAATTGGACTCGTACCAACATTACCAGGAATAAGTGATAGGTTTTCTAAGCCTCCAAAATCATTTTCTATAGCCCATAGTACAAAGTCATGCCAATTTTCACCTGCTTGAACCTTGATAAAAACTTCATTTTCAGTTTCTTTAATGGTATCTATTCCCTTTAAATCAATGTGTAAAACAAGCTTGTTTAAGTCATTAGTCAATAACAAATTGCTGCCTCCTCCCAAAATAAATATATTTTGTTCTACTGCAAGAATATCTATTAAATCATCAATTGAATTTACACTCACAAACCTAGATGCTATGGCGTCAATGCCAAAAGTATTGTAGTTTTTTAGTGATATGTTTTGTTGAATTTTCAAATTAGAGATTCGTGTATTTTGAAAGTGCAATTTTTAATATCTCAACAGAGCGAATCAAATCTTCTTTTTTCAATACATATGCAATTCTAATTTGATTTTTACCTTGTCCCTTTGTAGAATAAAATCCACTTGCAGGTGCAACCATCACTGTTTCATTATTATCTTCAAAACTCTCAAGTATCCATTGTGCAAAATCATCAGCGTCTTCTATCGGTAATTGTGCTACACAATAAAATGCCCCTTTTGGTTTCGATACAATAACGCCGTCAATTTTTTGCAATTCGGCAATCAAAGTATCACGTCTCTCTTTGTATTCAACAATCACTTCATCAAAATAGTTTTGTGTAGTTTCTAGTGCAGCCTCACTTGCAATTTGTGCATAGGTTGGTGGGCTCAATCTTGCTTGAGCAAATTTCATAGCAGTTTGTATTACTGCTGTGTTTTTAGAAACCATGCATCCAATTCTAGCTCCACACATACTATAACGCTTAGAAACCGAGTCTATGATAATTGCATAATCTTCTAATCCAAAATTGTTTAAAACAGAATGATGTTTATCTGACTGATCATATACAAATTCACGATACACTTCATCAGCAATTAAAAACAAATCATGCTTTTTTACGATTACAGCCAGTTTTTCAATTTCTTCTTCTGAGTATAAATATCCAGTCGGATTCCCGGGATTACAAATTAATATAGCTTTAGTCTTAGGAGTAATCAGTTTTTCAAATTCCGAAATATCAGGTAAAGCAAATCCATCTTCAATACTAGAATTTACCGGAACTACTTTTACACCGCTCGCTGTTGAAAATCCATTGTAGTTTGCATAAAATGGTTCTGGAATAATAATTTCATCCCCATAATCTGCTATCGTTCCCATTGCAAAAAGTAAGGCTTCAGAACCACCAGTTGTAACAATGATGTCATCTTTAGTTACAGCAATATTATTTTGTTGGTAATAATTTGCAAGCTTAGTTCTGTATTCATCCGAACCCTCAGACCGACTATATGCCAATACTTCAACTGCATTATTTTTGATAGCATCTAAAGCTACTTGTGGTGTTTTAATATCGGGTTGACCAATGTTGAGATGAAAGACTTTTACGCCATTTTTCTTTGCGTTTTCGGCATACGGAACTAACTTTCTAATTGGAGATGCTGGCATTGCATTTCCTTTGGATGATATTTTTGGCATCGTATTATTTTTAAGCAAAATTGCAAATAAATTCTGAATGATTCGTAATAATCAGCATGAATTTTTAAAGGTTAAATATTTCACAAAAATCATTATAATGCTGTGCGATGTTGTATTTTTATTGTTTAAATCTGACTAATTTGATGTTTGTAAAAAGACCCTATATTTTAATTCTTGTTTTCTTGTTTTGCACAAATTTAGCAAATGCGCAGGATTTTAGATTTATAGGAAAAAATACTGCACAAACATTTAGCTTTAAGCTTATCAATAATTTAATCATTATTCCTGTTGAGGTTAATGGTAGTAAATTATCATTTATTTTAGATTCTGGTGTAAGTGCACCTGTGGTGTTTAACTTAACTTCATCAGACACATTAGAACTTAAAAATGTTGAAAAAATTCAAATTCGTGGTTTAGGAACTGGAGACCCAATTGAGGCATTGCACTCTAAGAATAATCGATTTAGGATTGGAAACTTGTTTGCGATGAATAAGAGTTTATTCATCATTTATAAAGAACAATTTGATTTATCTGCAAAACTTGGAATTACCGTTCATGGCATGATAGGATACGATTTGCTTAAAGATTTTGTAGTGACGATAAATTATGTAACTAAAAAAATCACCTTTACAAAACCAGAAGATTATAGGTATCGAAGGTGCTCTAAATGCGAAACTTTTGATTTAGAATTTTATAAAAAGAAGCCCTATATAAATGGTGAGGTTGTTGTTATGAATTCATATCAAAAATTACCTGTAAAGCTGCTGATCGATTCTGGTGGTTCAGATGCTCTTTGGTTGTTTGAAGATGAAACTTTTACTGTTCCCGAAAAGGCTTTTGAAGATTTTATTGGTGAAGGAATAACCGGTAGTATCCATGGCATGCGTAGTAAACTTAAGTCATTTTCTCTAAAAAGCTTTGTTTTTAAAAACCCAAACGTGGCTTATTTAGATTCTCTTTCAACATATCACGCAAAACGATTTAAAGAGCGTAATGGTAGTTTAGGTGGTGGAATATTAAAACGATTTAAAGTGGTGTTTGATTATCCAAATAAAAAAATCACCTTAAAAAAGAACAGTATGTTCAATAATGAATTTGGGTATAATATGAGCGGGATAGAGTTGATGCATAATGGAAAGGAGCTTGTGAGAACAAAAGGAAAAGCAGCCTTTATTGTTTCTAGGGATGATGAAGCAAAAGCGACAAATACTGTATATTTAGATGTTAACTATGACTATGAATTTCAGCCAATATACAAAGTTGCCAATGTAAGAATAGATTCTCCAGCAGTAAATGTTGGAATTTTAAAAGGGGATGTTTTAGTTAAGGTTAACGGTACTTTTGCTTACAATTATAGTCTAGAAGGTATTTTAGAAAAATTTTATGGAGATAGTGGTAGAAGAGTGAGACTGAAAATTAATAGAAACGGAGAGGTGATTGATTTTGAATTCCATCTCAAAGATTTATTAGAATAAAAAAGGCTACCTGTGAAGGTAGCCTCAACTATTAATTATTTGAAAAGCAGTTTAGTTAGAAATCAAAGATTTTTCTTTTTCTACTGCTGAACTTGTTTCTGGCTTTAAAACAATACCTTTTACTTTTAAACGCTTAACTGGTTCAGAAGCATTCGATGTAATGGTGATAGTTTTAGAAAAACCACCAACACGATTGGTATCATACTTAACTTTAATTTCTCCAGTTTCACCTGGCATAATTGGTGCTTCTGGCTTTGTTGGTACCGTACAACCACAACTTCCTTTTACTTTTTCTACAATCAATGGAGAATTACCCGTATTTGTAAATGTAAATACGCGAAGTCCATCCGTTCCTTTTTCAATTTTACCATAATCTATGGTTTCTACTTCAAACTTAAAAACCGGTGCATCTAAGTCAACTTTTTCTTCTGTTTTTTCTTGAGCATTCATCGAAATTGATAACACACTTAAAAATAAAATTGTTGCTAATTTTTTCATAATTTATATCCTTTGGGATTGTAAAATTACTACTTTTTTTTTGTTTTCAAAATGTTTTACAATCAATTGGTATAATCGTACATTTGCCTACTGAAAAAAGAAAATTTGTAACTGATGAATATTCCTGATAAATACAATCCTTTAGAGATAGAACAAAAGTGGTATGACTACTGGATGGAACATAATTATTTCCATTCTGAGCCTAACGAAAAAGAAGCATATACCATTGTTATTCCACCTCCAAATGTTACAGGAGTGCTGCACATGGGGCATATGTTAAATAACACTATTCAGGATGTGTTAATTCGTCGTGCACGTTTAAAAGGATACAACGCTTGTTGGGTTCCGGGGACTGATCACGCATCAATTGCTACTGAAGCGAAAGTGGTAGCTAAGTTAAAAGATGAAGGAATTGACAAGTCAGTTTTGTCTCGTAAAGAATTTTTAAACCACGCTTGGGATTGGACTCATAAGCATGGAGGAATCATTTTAGAGCAACTCAAAAAGTTAGGTGCTTCTTGTGATTGGGAACGTACAAGTTTTACGATGGATGAAATGCGTTCAGAATCTGTAATTGAGGTGTTTTTAGATTTGTATAAAAAAGGATTGATTTACCGCGGATATCGTATGGTAAATTGGGATCCTGAGGCTCAAACAACCTTGTCTGATGAAGAAGTAATCTTTGAAGAAAAACCAGGAAACCTTTATTACGTTAATTACAAGATTGAAGGAAGTAATGATGTGCTAACAATAGCAACAACAAGACCAGAAACAATCTTAGGGGATTCCGCAATTTGTATCAATCCTAATGATGAACGTTTTTCACATTTAAAAGGAAAGAAAGCAATTGTACCAATAGCCAATAGAGTTATCCCAATAATTGAGGATGAATATGTAGATGTGGAGTTTGGTACGGGTTGTTTAAAAGTGACTCCAGCACATGATCAAAATGATAAAGTGTTGGGTGAGAAGCATCAATTAGAAGTTGTAGATATTTTTAATGATGATGCTACGTTGAATTCCTTCGGATTGCATTATCAAGGAAAAGATCGTTTTGTAGTTCGTAAAGAAATTACGAAAGAGTTAGAAGAATTAGGTTGTTTGGTAAAAATTGAACAGCACATGCATAAAGTAGGGACATCAGAAAGAACCAAAGCTGTTATTGAACCAAAAATTTCAGCGCAGTGGTTTTTAAAGATGGAAGATATTGTTAAACCTGCATTAAAAGCAGTTTTAGAAGATGAAGAAATCAAGTTCTTCCCTAGGCATTATAATAATACTTATAGACATTGGTTAGAGAATATCCGCGATTGGAATATCTCACGTCAATTGTGGTGGGGGCATCAAATTCCTGCATATTTCTACGGAGATGGAGTAGAGGATTTTGTCGTAGCAAACTCTAAAGAAGAGGCTCTTGTATTGGCTAATGAAAAACGAAATGTCATTTCGACAGAGCGAGGAACGAGCGACGAGAAATCTCTAACTTTAGATGACCTAAAACAAGATGATGATGTTTTAGATACATGGTTCTCAGCTTGGTTATGGCCAATATCTTTGTTCGATGGCATCAAAAATCCAAACAACGAAGAAATTAATTATTACTATCCAACCAACGATTTGGTTACTGGACCTGATATTATTTTCTTTTGGGTAGCGCGTATGGTTTTTGCTGGATATGAATTCATGGATAAGAAACCGTTTAACAATGTTTACTTCACAGGAATTGTTCGTGATAAGCAACGAAGAAAAATGTCTAAGTCTCTAGGGAATTCTCCTGACCCAATTGAATTGATTGAGAAATATGGGGCTGATGGAGTGAGAGTAGGGATGCTCTTATGTTCTGCAGCAGGAAATGATTTATTGTTCGAAGAAGAATTATGTGAACAAGGACAAAAATTTTCTAATAAAATTTGGAACTCTTTCCGTTTGGTAAAAGGTTGGGAAGTATCTGAAGAAATTGAGCAACCACAATCGTCTAAAATTGCAATTGAATGGTATCAATCTAAATTTAATCAAACCTTAAAAGAAATTGACAAGTCATTTGAGCAATACAGAATCAGTGAAGCATTGATGAGTATTTATAGATTAGTTTGGGATGATTTTTCTTCATGGTTCTTAGAAATGGTGAAACCAGCATACCAACAACCAATTGATGCTGAAACTTATAAAAATGTGATTTTATTTTTCGAAAATAACTTAAAAGTGCTGCATCCATACATGCCCTTTATTACTGAAGAGCTTTGGCATTATATTGCTGATAGAACTCCAGAGGAGGCGCTTATTGTTGCTGAATACCCAGAAATGGGAGAAGTAAATCAATCAATTATCGATGAGTTTAAAGTTGCTACAGAAGTTGTTTCTGGAATAAGAACCATCAGAAAAGACAAGAATATCGCTTTTAAAAATAAGCTGGAATTTTCGATACTGAATAATGAGAAACTAAATTCTAATTTTGATTCAGTTATAGCCAAGTTGGGTAATTTGTCAAAAGTAAATTATGTTGATGCTAAGGTTGATGGAGCATTGAGCTTTAGAGTAAAATCGAATGAATATTTTATTCCGTTTGGTGAGGATATTGATGTTGAGGCTGAAAAAGAAAAACTTCAAGAAGAGTTAAATTACAATGAAGGATTTCTAAAATCAGTTCAGAAAAAATTGAGCAATGAACGATTTGTAAACAATGCACCAGATAAAGTTATTGAAATTGAACGCAAAAAAGAAGCGGATGCTTTAGCTAAAATTGAAACACTAAAAGCTAGTTTAGCATCTTTAGGGTAGAATAAGTTGTGCGATTTGGCAACTCAAATATAAGGCTGAAATTTTTAAATTGTCATTCCCGCGAAAGCGGGAATCTATTTTTCTGAGGGGTATGGATTTCCGTTTTTACGGGAAAGACAAACAATAAAACGTTTCTTAAGCTACAAAAACTTCAAAAGAATTTTGAGTATCTGATTGTTGAATATGCAAAGAATCTACAGACCCAGTCAATCCACAGCCTTTTTGCGTTTTACAAGAGCTAATAGAAGTTAGGGCAAATATAAAAAGTATTAGAATAGCTATTTTTTTCATAATATGAGGGTTTTAAAAAATCAAAGATATATTAATTTATTTAAATTTTTGATTTAATATAATAATAACGTGCACTTAGCTATTTTAGTATAGGTAATGATTGTTTAGTATTATAAATTGTAATATTAAAGGTGTCAAGTATTAATTGACAATTTGAAAGCTGAGTACTACTAACTTCACTCTGCCAACGGTCTATTAAATACACTTTGTTTTTTGAAAGAATTTGTTTTTGTGTTTCTTTAGAGCTATGAATAATCCCTTTAGAAGGTTTATCTACTATTTCAAATACAGCTTTATTAGGTTTTGTTTGTATAAAGCTATACAGTTCATTTATAGTCTTTTTGGTATTCACAATTATCTCTTCATAATAAACAGGAATTACATTAGTGCTTAATGTATTGTTTCCTTGCGCATTCAAAAAAATAAAATTTTCTAAACACCAACTTAAAACAAATTTTGAAAGAATGTCATTAGAATTAAGAGTATCCTTTATTAATTTATTTTGATTATCTGTAAGTTGGTCAATAATTTTATCTGAATTTGAGAATTCTTTAATGTAATGTGACCAATTATTTCTAATTCTTGATAAACTGTGAGAAATAGGATGCCTTAATAAATAAAGACCATAGTCTGAAGTAAAATGATTCATTATATCATCAAAATAATAACTTATTTTATGAATCTTAAAAATAGAATTTTTAGTTTTATAATTGTGATATGGCGTGTTAATATCAGACCATGAGTAAGCATTAAATAATTTCCCTGCAGATAAATCTTCGAGGTATATTTTTATATTATCTAATTGATGATTGGTTAATTGAAAATAGCGTTCACTAATTGCCTTATCATCAATATATTTAGCAATTATAGGCCTAGTTTGTCTATTCATGTTAAAAGGTTCTAGAACAGACTTAGAATGTTTAGAGGTATTTAATATTTCTGCTAGAAGTGTAGAACCAGTTCTAGGTAAGGTAAAAATAAAAATATCAGGTTGCGTTTTTTTGTGAATATGAACATATTTTAAAAGTTGCTTTAATATAACCTTTAATGTATCCATATCAAGACAAGCGAATTTTATGAATTAATTGATTTGTATCTATCTTTTTTGATATTATATTTAAATTTAAAAGTTCATTTTGAACTTTGTCAATTAATGTTCTAGAAATTGATTTTCCTTGGTTCCATTCTGTTATTATCAACCAGTTTTTTACGTCTTCTTTTTCTAGGTTATATAGTTGTGCAAAAGTATCTATATAGCGTTCCTTTTTTGCAAGTGTCGAAAACTGACTCAACCTATTATTTATAATTCGCAGTGTATTTTTAATTTCTTCTGGCTGGTTTGCTAAAACTTCATCACGAACAGCAATCACAAAACATGGCCATGGTGATGGTATATCTGCCAACCTTCTAAAAGTACCATTATCAACCAAAGGTTTGGCAGTAAAATGCTCCCATAAAAAGTAATCTGCAGATTCGTTTGTTAAGGCATCAATGGCACCTACCAAATTATTAACAACTTGATATTCTATTTTATCAATATCCCAACCATTATTTTTTGCATTGACAATAGAAAATAATTGAGAACCAGAACCTACGCGACTGATTGCGGAAACTTTATTTTCCAATTCTTCAACCGAATTGTATTTTGATTCTGCCCCTACGTGCAATCCCCAAAGTAGGGGTGAATTAATGTATGTCTGCACAATTTTTGAAGGATTACCATCTATAATATCTTTGATAATTCCCTCAGTTAATAATACAGCAATATCAAGTTCGCCATTTCGCAACGCTTTAGACATAGCACCTGTGCCACCAGGAAAATCTTTCCAAACTAAATCAATATTCTCTTTTTTGAATTCGTTGTTTTCGATTGCTAAATGCCACGGCATATTAAAATGTTCTGCAACACCACCAATTTTTAAAGTTGTCATATTGTATTTGTTTGAATTAATATATTATTTTCAATCAACCATCAACCATCAACCATCAACCATCAACCATCAACCATCAACTAGCTCACCAACTTATCTAAAGTATATTTTATCAAAGCTTCAACTGGTTTGTATGGGTCTGCACTAAATGTACCATTTGCTCTGTTTGCGATAATCGCATTCATTGATAGTGCATTGTGACCTAATAGTTGTGATAAACCATAAATTGCTGAGGTTTCCATTTCTAAGTTGGTAACGCTTGTCCCATTAAAATCAAAACTATCAATCTTATTGTTTAAGCTAGGGTCTTGAATTGCTAAACGCAACACGCGACCCTGTGGGCCATAAAACCCAGGAGCAGTAGCAGTAAACCCTTGAAATACTTCAGGGCCACTTAATTTATCAATCAATACTTGGCTACCCTTAATAATATAGGGTCTCGCTTTATTGTTGCTCCAATTTGTTTGCTTGATGAATGCATCTTCAATTTCGGTTTCAAAAATTGACTCAGCTACATAAGAATGTAGTAAACCATCCAATCCTAATCCGTATTTACCCATCACAAAACTATCGACAGGAATATCATTTTGAAGCGAACCAGAAGTACCAATACGTACAATATTTAATTGGGTAAAATCTTTTTTGATTGTTCTAGTTTCTAAATCGATATTTACCAAAGCATCCAATTCGTTGATTACAATATCAATATTATCTGGGCCAATTCCGGTAGAAATTACCGTCAGTCTTTTTCCTTTATAGGTACCTGTAATCGTTCTAAATTCTCTTTTTTGTATATCGAATTCAACCGAATCAAAATGTTTGGTAATTTTTGGAACTCTATTTTGATCACCAACAAAAATGACGTCGTTAGCGATATGCTCTGGTTTTAAATTTAGGTGATAAATACTTCCATCGGGGTTCAGAATTAATTCTGATGCTGCTATTTTACTCATATTCTATATATTTTAGTTATCCTCCAACACGTTTTACTTTAAAACCCTTTTGTTGTAAGATTTCCATTATTTTATTTCTATAATCTCCTTGAATGATGATTTGCTCGTTTTTAAAACTACCACCAACACTCAAAGTTGTTTTTATTTCTTTAGCTAATTTTTTAAAGTCTTCTGTTGCTCCTGTATAGCCTTCTAAAATTGTAATTGGTTTTCCTTTTCGCTTTTCGTATTTGCAAATTATGGGGTCATCTTGTATCCATAATTCATGCTCGTTGTCTACGGAATCAGTAATTTTTTCCTCGACATGATCAGGAAATAAATTTTTTAATTGATCTGATAAATCCATTTTGTTTTAGCGAATTACTTTTTTTATGTCAGGGCGAGCTCAGTCGAGACCTTATTAATTTTTGTTTTGTTCTCGACTGCGCTCGAACAGACAATATTATATTTTAGTTATGAATTATAAATGTTCAAAGCTTACTTTTTAATCAATCCCAATTCAACTAGCCTTTCATTCAAATAATCTCCAGCTGTAATATCATCAAATAATTTTGGATGCTCTTCATCAAAACAACTTTCAAGCACATCTAGTTTAGTATCGCTCTTAGGATGCATAAAAAACGGAATAGAATAACGAGATGTTTTCCATAATTCTTTCGGTGGATTTGTTACACGGTGAATGGTCGATTTTAATTTATTATTGGTATGCCTAGAAAGCATATCGCCAACATTTATCATTAACTCATCGGGTTGTGCCACCGCATCAATCCAACTGCCTTCATGATTTTGAACTTGTAATCCTTTTCCTTGCGCCCCCATTAATAAGGTGATTAAATTGATATCGCCATGGGCAGCAGCTCTTTCAGCATTTTTAGGTTCATTCTCGATAGGCGGATAATGGATAGGTCGTAAAATTGAGTTTCCGTTTTTGATAGGAAAATCAAAATAAGTTTCTTCTAAATCAAGGTATAATGCCAATGCACGCAGTACATATTTGGCAGTTTTTTCTAGCATTTTAAAAGTTTCTTTACCTATTTCGTTAAACTTTGCTAATTCTTCGACAATTACATTTGGAGGATATTCGGCTTCTAATATTGGATTATCTTCTACATATTGACCAAAATGCCAAAATTCTTTTAGGTCTCCTTCTTTACGCCCTTTAGCGCGTTCTTTTCCAAATGATGTATATCCACGTTGCCCGCCTATGCCTTCAATTTCATACTTGTTTTTGGTATCGATTGGTAGGTCAAAGAAGTTTTTTACTTCTGCGTATAAATTTTCAATCAACTCGTCACTTAAAAAATGTCCGCTCAAAGCAACAAATCCAATTTCTTCATACGCAGCACCAATTTGATTAACGAATTGTTGCTTTCTGTCTGCATCTCCTGAAATAAAATCAGCGAGATTTACGCTTGGTATTTTATCCATAATTTTATATATCCTTTTTAAAAATTGGGATGTTATATGTAAGTGTATAATTAAAACTAAAGCCAGTTTCGTTGAGGTAAACTCGCTCAAAGCCTGGAATATACATGTTTAAGAAATTATAGGGTTGAGTTTGACTTACCATTTTCTTTAGGCTAAAACTCATTCCCATATATAAATTTGTAAATATTTCGGCTTTTAATCCCATCACAAATTCGCCCCAATGTGCTGTTAATCCATCAAACTCTTCTTCTAAAATAACCGTTTCTTCTGGAAAGTAGGTTCCATAAAAATTTGGATTGTATTCATGAATTGTTTGTGTAAAGCTGCTAAATCCATAGCGTACCCCAACAAAAATTTCATTTGTCATACCCAACCAGTTTTTATATAAATTATAATTTGTCCCAATTTTAATATACGATCCGTTGGTGCTAAATTTTATATAATCTTCTTCCTCATAACGGTCATAGTAACCCAATTCGGCAGCAGCATATATTCTTTTAGTAACTCTAAAATCAGCAACAGCTTCAAAACCTGTTAGGTCTGAATTAATCAAAGAACGGATAGGTAACGATAGGTCTAAACCAACACGTAAGCCATATTTATCTTTAAATTTAATACTATCACTAACCTCTTCACTAGTTTCAGAAGGAGATGTGTCTTGTGACATTGCCGATAATGAAACAGCAATGAGTAAGATGCTAATATAATATCTTAATATGCTCAGTTTCATCTTCAACAGTTTGATTGGTAATTTGGGTGTTTAAAATCCAGTTATTAGAATTATCAGGTATTTCTAAATTTTCAAAATTATATTTATATCCACAAGATCTCGACACAAAAACTTCTTTTCTTGTGTAAGTGATGGTGATTTCATCTTCTACATCATCCAATTTTAAGTGATAAACAGTTATGTCATTTCCTGGGTCTAAGGGAACTAAAATAGAATCTACATCGACATTGGTATATAACTCTTCTAATCCTTCTGCCCAAACCGTTAGGTCGGTAGTGGTTTTTAAATTATCAGGATTGTCATTATCATAAAAGGAAATGACCAAATTTGGAGTAATAGGGTCAACACAAAAATCATCTTTTATGCAGCTTGTAAAAAGCGTAAAGATTATAAAAATTGCGAGAAAATATTTTTTCATTATTAAATTTTTTCTAAAAGCACAACGTTCTCTACATGATGTGTTTGCGGAAACATATCTACAGCTTGTGATTTTGTAATTTTATATTGATTTTTCATTAATGACAAATCTCGTGCTTGTGTAGCAGAATTGCAACTTACATACACAATTTTTTCAGGAGCGATTTCTAAAATTTTTGCGACTACATTTTTGTGCATACCATCTCTCGGTGGGTCAGTTATAATCACATCTGGTTGGCCATGTTTAGCAATAAAATTATTGTTGAAAACATCTTTCATATCTCCTGCTAAAAACTCAACGTTTTCAATTTGGTTTAATTGTGCATTGTAATTAGCGTCAGTAATTGCATCAGGAACTGATTCAACACCAATTACTTTCTTTGCATTTTTAGCCACAAACTGGGCAATGGTTCCTGTACCTGTATATAAATCGAATACCAATTCATTTCCTGATAATCCCGCAAAATCTCTTGTGATTTTATACAATTCATATGCCTGTTCAGAGTTGGTTTGATAAAATGATTTAGGTCCGATTTTAAATTTCAACCCTTCCATTTCTTCAAAAATATGATCTCTCCCTTTGTACAAAATAATGTCTTGGTCATACAAGGTATCGTTTGCCTTTGAGTTGATGACGTATTGTAATGAAGTTATTTGAGGAAACTCTTTTGCCATGGCATTGAGCAATAATTCTCGTTTTTCTTTTTGCTCTTCGTAAAACTGAATTACCACCATAATTTCGCCAGTAGATGCTATCCTAAGCATTAAGGTACGCATCATACCACTTTGTTCTCTTGGGTTAAAAAAAGGCAATCCATTTTTGATAGAAAAATCTTTTACAAAATTTCGGATGTCGTTAGATGGGTCTTCTTGTAAATGGCATTTATCAATATCTAATATTTTGTCCCACATACCAGCAATATGAAATCCACAGGCATCTTTGTTGTCAATTTCTTCTTTAGATTCTATTTCTTCATACGTTAACCAACGGCTACTAGAAAATGAAAACTCCATTTTATTGCGATAAAAATACTGTTGTTTGCATCCTAAAATAGGAGTGACCTCAGGTAATTCTAAATGACCAATTCTTACTAGGTTATTTGTAACTTCTTTTTGCTTGTAAAACAATTGATGTTCATAGCCCATATCTTGCCATTTACAACCACCACAATGTTCAAAATAATCACAAACAGGTTCAACTCTTTTGTCAGACCTTTTATGAAATTTGATTGCAGTTCCTTCAAAATAGGCTTTCCTTTTCTTTCCGGTTCTTATATCTACAACATCACCAGGAACTGTATTTGTTAAAAATATAACACGTCCATCTGGAGCCTTTGCAACTGTTTTTCCTCTTGCACCTGCATCAATTACTTCAACATTTTCGAAAATGTAATTTTTCTTTTTTCTTGCCATGGCGCAAATGTACATCTTTAAATGAAAAAAACATCTCGATTTTACGAGATGTCTTTTAAGATTACTTATTTGAAAAACGGTTATTTTGAGCTTTTCATATCAGTAATATTAGTCTTGAGGTCTATGTTTAATTTTCTATTATTAGAATTTGAATTCCTTAGTGAGGACGAATATACAAAAAAAGATAAATTAATCTTTTATTTTTTGTATTTATTTTTTTTCATTCAAAAACAAATCAAAAGAAATAGCGTAAATTGCGAGCCCTATAGGGGTGATTTCTCTCCCACGCTGCTTTTTCCCCCCGATGATTATCGGGATTTCGAAAGAATAAAGGTACAGAAGGAATGGATTTTTATTCATTATTAAACTTTATTACAATGGCTGTATTAGACCAATTAACATCATCTCAGGAAGCAATTGACTTAGAAAATAAGTACGGTGCTCACAATTATCATCCACTACCAGTAGTATTAAACAAGGGCGAAGGTGTTTTTGTTTGGGATGTAGAAGGGAAAAAGTATTACGATTTTTTGTCGGCATATTCTGCCGTAAACCAAGGGCACTGTCATCCGAAAATTGTAAATGCTATGACAGAGCAAGCACAAACATTAGCATTAACATCACGTGCATTTTATAATGATGTTTTAGGGAGATATGAAAAATATGTCACTCAGTATTTTGGTTTTGACAAAGTGTTGCCAATGAATACTGGAGCAGAAGCTGTAGAAACTGCAATTAAATTATGTCGAAAATGGGCGTATGAAGTAAAAGGAATTGAAGAGAATAAAGCTAATATTATTGTATGCGAAAATAATTTCCATGGTAGAACTACCACCATTATTTCATTTTCTAATGACGAAGTTGCTCGTAAAAACTTTGGACCATTCACTGCAGGATTTGTAAAAATAGAATATGACAATTTAGCAGCTTTAGAAGAAACTTTAGAAAACACTAAAAATGTTGCAGGATTTTTAGTTGAACCAATTCAAGGAGAAGCTGGAGTTTATGTGCCAAGTGAAGGGTATTTGAAAAAAGCAAAAGCGTTATGCGAAAAATACAAAGTGTTATTCATTGCCGACGAGGTTCAAACAGGTATAGCTAGAACAGGGCAGTTATTAGCAGTTAACCATGAAAATGTACATCCGGATGTTTTGATTTTAGGAAAAGCAATTTCTGGAGGAGTTTATCCTGTGAGCGCTGTTTTAGCAAATGATGCTATTATGAATGTGATTAAGCCAGGGCAACACGGATCGACTTTTGGAGGTAATCCAATTGCAGCTGCTGTGGCAATCGCTGCACTAGAAGTTGTAAAAGATGAAAAGCTTGCTGAGAATGCAGAATACTTAGGGCAATTATTTAGAAAAGAAATTTCAACTTTTGCTGAAACAAATGATTTGGTAAAATTGGTAAGAGGTAAAGGGTTGTTAAATGCAATTTTGATTAACGATACTGAAGATAGCTCTACTGCTTGGGATATTTGTATTAAGTTAAGTGATAATGGATTACTTGCTAAACCAACACATGGTAATATTATTCGTTTTGCACCACCATTGGTGATGAATGAAGAGCAATTGATGGATTGTGTTGCTATTATAAAAAAGACGATAAACGAATTTTAGTACCGTTTGTATTTATGTAAAAACTCCTGTTTTATAGACTTAAAACAGGAGTTTTTTATTGGATATAATTTAAGAATTTTCTGTAAAATGTTTTGTTGATTTATCTTCAGAGAATTTTTGATTATTAAACGATGAAGATTTGTTTTTTGCAATTGATAGGGTTTTCCAATGATTGCTCTTAATCATTTTAGCAACATATACTAGTTGACCAACATGATAAGCATAATGTGATAGTTGTCTATTGATAGCTTCTATATATGTATGTCCTTCATTTCTGATATAAGCCAATTCTAATAACTCATCTTCTTTAATAGAATTGATTGCATCAAAAAGACATTTCCAACCCTTTTCCCAAGCAGTTATCATCGCGGTTTTAGAAGCATACTCACCTTCAAACTCAGTATCTCTATTTCTCCATTCTTTTTCGCCATCTTCTATTTTAAAGTTGGTCCATCTAGAGAGTTGATTACCAACAATATGTTTAACGATTATAGAAATGCTATTAGAATCTTCATTAAAATTCCAATGAATGTCTTGATTAGTTAATTGGACAAAAGTATCATCACCTAATTTTTTGTAATAGTGAAACTGACGTTTTATACTCTTTAAATAGTTCTTATTCATTTCCATTAGCTTCTTTATCTTTTACAAATTTTATAGATGTTGTATTAACGCAATAACGCTGACCAGTAGTTTCTCTTGGTCCATCATCAAAGATATGACCTAGATGTCCGTCGCAGTTTTTACAGGTAATTTCTGTTCTTATCATTCCTGCAGATGTATCTCTGGTGAATTTAACTGTACCTTCAATGGCATCATCAAATGAAGGCCATCCGCAGTGACTTTCATATTTACTGCCCGATTCAAATAATTGTGTGCCACATGCAGCACATTCGTAAGTTCCTTTTT
Source organism: Urechidicola sp. (assembly GCA_028599075.1). Classification (GTDB taxonomy): domain Bacteria; phylum Bacteroidota; class Bacteroidia; order Flavobacteriales; family Flavobacteriaceae; genus Urechidicola. Next base: position 47,599 of record JAQRMW010000041.1, read on the forward strand.
CAAAATGTTGCGTGTAGCCTCCATTACTTGGGTGATCAGTACCCTTTTGTCTGAGTATGTAATATTGTCCTGGAGTCAGAATTTCTTTCCATTCTTTATCAGTTTTTTTCATAGTAGATTCTTTTGTAGTAGTGTTTGTTTTTTCTTGTTGAGCATTTGTAGTGCAACTTAATGTTGCTAAAGTTACGAATAGGAATATTATTTTTTTCATTTTCTAGTTTTTTGTCAGGTTAAAATTGTCTGTTCGAGCGTAGTCGAGAACTTTTTAATGCTAACTGGATCTTGATTGCGTTCTGCCTGATGTTGCTTTAATCAATTCTTATTTCGTTGACGTATTAGTTTATTAAATCTTACAATTGACATCTAAATATAATCTTAAAAATAACTATATTGAGCCTTCTTAAAATCAAACTTATTTATGTTACAAAAAGGCAATAAAAAATTGATAGGTGCATGGGCATTTTATGATTGGGCAAATTCAGTTTATCCATTGGTTATTACTACAGCAGTATTTCCATTATTTTATGGAATGATTACAGGAGGTAAAGATGCAACTGTACAGTTTTTAGGTACTGATTGGAATAATACGGTATTGTATTCATATACATTATCATTCTCTTTTCTAATCGTTGCGATTTTTTCTCCAATGCTTTCTAGTATAGCAGATTATATGGGGAATAAAAAGCGGTTTATGCAATTCTTCTGTTTTCTTGGTTCTTTTTCAGTGATGTCTCTTTACTTTTTTGATGGTATTGATAGACTTTGGGTTGGTATTGTATTTTCAATATTTGCAAGTATTGGTTTTTGGGGAAGTTTAGTTTTTTACAATGCATATTTGACTGAAGTTGCTCATCCAGAACAGCATGATAAAGTAAGTGCAAAAGGATTTATTCACGGATACATCGGTTCAGTTTTTTTACTGCTATTTATTTTAACTATGATTATGAAACCAGAGTGGTATGGTTTTATAGACCATCCTCTTAAAAGCGATGAAAGACCACCTATAAAAGTATTTCAGTATGCATTCGTTTTGGTTGGTGTTTGGTGGATAGGGTTTGCACAGTACACATTTTATCATTTACCAAATAATACATTTAAAAGAAAACCAAAGAAGGATTACATATTTAAGGGTTTTAGAGAACTAAGGAAAGTATTTAATGAAGTTGTAAAAAAACCAGTTATTTTTATTTTCTTACTTACGTTCTTTTTGATTAGTGCAGGGATACAAACTATAATTGTTTTGGCTGCCAAGTTTGGTGACGAAGAGCTAGGACTTCCTACAACTAATTTAATTATCACAATTTTATTGATACAACTTGTAGCAATTGTTGGTGCATATATGTTCGCAAGAATTTCCGGGAAATTAGGAAATATTATGACATTAAAAATAACAATATTCATTTGGGTGTTAGTGTGTTTTGCAGCGTATCTTCTTCCTGGAGAAAGCCCAAATGTAGACAACTATTTTTATGCTTTAGGCGGTGTTTTAGGTTTAGTACTTGGAGCTACACAAACACTAGCCCGCTCGACATATTCAAAATTAATACCTGAAGATACTTTTGATAATGCAACCTATTTTAGTTTTTTTGATGTTACAGAAAAAATAGCCATTGTTATTGGAACTCTTTCTTTTGGATTGGCATTGTCAATAACAGGTTCAATGCGAACCTCTGTATTAGTATTGATGTTTTTCTTTATTGCCGGATTTATCGTTTTAAGCTTTATGAAAAAGACTAAGCATGTCAAATAAATTTGATTTCATCATAGTTGGTGGTGGTATAGTAGGATTGGCGACAGCCTATAAATTACAATTAAAACACCCCAACAAGTCAATTGCAATTCTCGAAAAAGAGGATGCCATTGGCAAACATCAAACAGGGAGGAATTCTGGTGTGATTCATTCTGGTATATACTATGCACCAAATTCTTACAAAGCTGAAAATTGTAGAAATGGAAGAGAACAATTGGTTGCTTTTGCCGAAAAACATCAAGTAAGATATGATGCCTGTGGAAAAATTATAGTGGCAGTTACTAAAGATGATGTTACTGTATTAGAATCCATCTATCAAAAAGGAATTGAAAATAAAACTCCCGGAATTAAATTCTTAACGGCAAAAGAAATCAAAGAGAAAGAACCTTTTATTGAAGGACTCAAAGCTATTTTTGTTCCATCAGCAGGAATTATAGATTATGTAGAAGTTGGGCAAAAGTTTGTTGAGTTGATAGAACAGATACAACCGAAAAGCAAGTTGATTACTTCGTGTAAAGTCACCAAAGTTTATGATGATGTATTGGAAACAACAAAGGGTGAATTTACATCGAACCAATTTATTTTTTGTACAGGGCTATTTGCAGATAGAATAGCCAAAAAAGATGCTATTAAAGTTGATTTGCAAATTGTAGGCTTTAGAGGTGATTATTACAAACTGAAAGAAAATGCAAAACACAAGATTAACAATTTAGTATATCCAACTCCTGATATCAACTTTCCGTTTTTAGGAGTTCATTTTACCCCCATGATTAATGGCGATGTGGAATGCGGCCCAAATGCAGTATTTTCTTTTAAACGCGAAGGTTATAAAAATACAAGTTTTAGTTTAAGAGATACAATACAAGCATTGACATTTATAGGAACACTAAAATTATTTAGTAGGAATTGGCGCAAAGGTTTGGATGAGTACAAACGCGCTTTTTCAAAACATTTGTTTGTAAAAGAGTTACAAAAAATGATGCCATCCATAACAAAAGACGATGTAGAATATGCAAGAGCAGGTGTTAGAGCACAAGCTTTAGACAGTCAAGGTAATTTAATTGATGATTTTAAAATTGAAACTCATAATGGGCATGTTCATGTGTTAAATGCGCCATCTCCAGCAGCCACATCTTGTATGGCAATTGCAGATGAAATTGTCAGTACTATTTAAAAAAAACTTTATATTTATATCAAATTTTAAAAGATGAAAAATTTAAAAATTACACTAGCAATTATATTATTTGGAGCTTGTATTAGTTTATCAGCTCAAACAGAAACATTGTATTTTGATGTTATACATAGCGGAGAATCTATTGGAACATTAAAGGCTGAAAAGACTGTTGAAGGAAATAAAACACATTATAAAAGTTATACTGATATTGAGTTTCATATGTTCATGACAATTAAGATAGAATATACTTATAATGTTACTTATATTGATGATAATTTGAATCATGCTAAGGTGCACATCATGTTAAAAGGACATGAAAAAACCAATGTTAGAACAGAGAAAATGCCAAAAGGTTATGCTTATTTTTCTGATGAGAAGTTGGATAAAGAATTTGTTGAAGAGATAAAGCACAGCATTGAAAAAATGTTTTTTTATGAGCCTACGGATGTGACAAAAGTATACGCCGAAGAGCATGGAGAGTTTCATGAACTTAAAAAAAATGGTCCACATACTTATTTAAAAACTACACCGAATGGGCATAAAAGCACCTATTATTATAAAGATGGTAAATTACAAAAATCTGATATTGATGCCGGTGTAATTAAGTTTTCGATCATTAGAAAAAATTAATCGTTTTTCAGTATTGGTATTCTCTCTTCTAAACCATCTATTGGTTTTGTAATCTGTTTAGGTGCTCTAAACCGGTAACCGAAAAACACAAAGAAAGAGTCTTTAGAAGAGTCAAATTGAATTTTATCTTCATTTGCTTTTTCATTGGTATTTCTTTTAGAGAGAGATACACCAAAAAAGAACTTTTCAGAATTGTATCCTATTCCAACTCCTCCATGTCCTGATAACACTAAATTTTGTGATTTAGAATTTGTAGAGTTAGCATCAGAATATTGTGTAGAATTATTAAAATCCATTCCAATCCCTGGAATTATAAAGGCATTTGCATACCATTTTTTATAAACAAAAGTATAGTAATACCCTAAGTTTAAGGCAAGGGCAACTCCAGAAGATTTTAAATAATTTGATCTTGTAACTTCATCACCATCTTTATTAATGTACTTGTCTAAACCATCAAAACTATAATACCAATAGCTAATTTCTGGTATAAAACTTCCAGCACTTTTTAACTGTATTTCTGTTTGCGAAATGGTTGATCGCACAGAATAGTTATCGTTAAATTTGTAGGCAGAACTTCCTGAAAAAACATTGGTTGTTAAATCTGGAAACTGAATGTGATTTGAATTAGCCGCTATATCTTCACCAATACTTTGATTACTTATATAATATCCTTTAATGCGATTGTACTCAAAACGATGTGACCATTTATCAAATAATAAATTAAATTTTATTCTAAATGATTTAGGGTCGCCTTTTTCTTCTTTACTTTTTCCACTAACCTTGGGTCTAATGCCTATTCTTACCGAAGCGAATTTATAACTCAAAACAACTCCGTATCTGAATCCTAAATTGGGTTCAATTTCAACGGATTGAATGTTAAAGGGGATTTTAAAACTTTGAATATCATTACTAAACTCTGCCTTTACATTAAATTGATTGGTATAATCCTTTATATATAAATCACTTTTGCTTTTAGCGATTGTATCATTTTTTGATTTTTTTTCTTGGGTAAATACAATAGAAGGAATCAAAAATAGCAAAAGAAAATAGCAACGATTCATAAAATGTTTTTTGTAATGTAAAAATACACAATCAATTAAAATTTAAAGAATATTGTTAGCCTATAATTTAAATTTTTAATTGTTTGAAGAATTTGATTTTAATCCATTTTTAAAACCTCACCATCCATTGGAATTTCAACTTTTTCTGACAAGTCATTTTTTTTTCTAACTCTTTTCGTAATTCAATTCTAGTAGCTGGGCAATGATTAACAGCTTCTAAATGATTAGCTTAACCATTACTGATTTTAATTTAAACATCTCCCTTCGGTATATCTATCAGGGAATATAGCTTTCAATGTTGCATTCAGTTTTTTCCAATCCATATGCATTCTTTCTGCCTGCTCTTCAGTCAAAATCTCACCGTCATTATCAATTTTTCTATCTTCTATTACTTTGGTGTAGTGAAAAATTGTCATGTCAATCCCACTATTTTTAAACTGTTGCTCTAGATTATATACGTTCTTTTCTGAGTCGTCCACAAAAATAATTGATTCAAAATTTTGACCTGTTTTTTGTAATATATGCTGCAACATTTCGCCTTTATTCATACCCGAAGTCATCATTATACCTTGCATATAACTCATTTCATTTTTTAGATAATACCTATAGTTAGGAAGGTTTTCACCATCAGGTCTAAGTGCTGTTTTAGTAAAATCAATTTCTCTTCTGCTTAGTTCTCTTTCAGTTGCAGCTCTATATTTAGGGCTTCGAGATGTTAATGCAAAAACAGGAATTTCTTTTTCTTGCCAGTTATTAATTAAAGTTGGGAGAATACTATCAGTTAGTTCTGTTGTTCCCAACTCATAAAGTAGCCCAATAGAATCTTCAAATAGGCAATCAACTATTTGCTCATCGGTTGGTTTTACATTTAATTTTCCGCGTTGCCACTGATACCAAATATCGCCACCTAAATCGGTTGAACTGGTTAAAATTGTATTGTCTATATCTAAAACGACAAGAATGTTTGAGCTGTTTTTTTGATTTAATAATTCATTAACTAGACTATCAACTTTTTGAAAGTTGGTTGTCGTAACAACTTTAACTTCTCCATTATTACTATTAATGAAAGCAAAATTTAATGCAATTGCTAGAATTAAGATTGGGAGTAGTTTAATGATTTTATATTTTTTCATGCTTTTGGGTTTTGTACTTAAGTAATAATAATTGTTATTAATGCGTTGTGAATTTTGGAGTGAAATAAATTATTGTTCGTCAGTTCGAGTGATTTTTCTTAATAAAATAAAGAAAAATTGTATCGAGAGCAGATAAAACACGATTCTCGATATAAATTTCACTTACTATCGTCGTGAAATTCACTCAAATTAACGATTTTTATCAGAATGCATAACGGGTGTATTTAGTTTTTGTTTATTGATTTTAACTTTTTCAAAATCCTCTTTTGTCAATTCCTATCTATTTACCTCTTGTTCAAAATTAAGCGAACCAGGAATTGTTTTGTGTTTTTTAATAAATTTAAATCCAACCTTTTCTAAGGTCTTGTTTGGAGCTGGGTTTAAAGCATAGGGTTCGCAAATTAATCGTTTAAGTTTTAAATTTTCAAAAAATAGTGGTAACGATTTCTTAACTAATTCGGTGCCGATTCCTTTTTTTCTGTTTACCGAGTTCCATAAATGTAAATGCATTGTAGCTTGTTTGCCGTATTCAATTCCGTTTACATTTGTATGCCCTATTTGCTTTTTGTTAAGCTCCCAAATAAGTGCATAAGATTTTTTATCAGTAATTGAATTGTTTATCTGTTGAGTTAGCATTTTTTTCAACTCATTTCTAGTAGGCAACTTATTTAAGTCAACACCCATTTGCACTAAAAAGTCAGGGTCAGACTTAAGCCAATAATCTGCAATTAAATCAACATCACATAATTGAGCCTCTCTAACTGATATGTCAAATTTATCTTTCATTTATTTAGTGAATATAATTTTGCTAATTGTTTATCTTCTAGAATGTCTTTTTCATATTTAAAATTGAGTTTTTCTAGAACCCGAATCGAACTACTATTTTCTGGAAGTACCATGGCAATTATTTTAGTTAATTCTAAAGTATTAAACCCAAAATTTACACAAGCTCTTGCAGCTTCAGTTGCAATTCCTTTTCCCCAATGTTCTTTTATAAATCGGTATCCAAGGTCAACCTCACCCATATCCTCTAGGTATTTTAAACCCACAAACCCAATGAATTTATTTTCGCCTTTCAATTCAACCACAAGTCTTCCAAAACCATACTTTTTGTAACCTCCAAGTACATCTTGAGTTATTCTTCTTTCAATTTCTTTTTTAGATACAGCACCGCCATCACCAGTGTATTTACTTACTTCAGTATCTAAATTCATAGCATAAGCAGGTGCAATATCATTCATAGTAAATGGACGAATTAAAAGTCTTTCGGTTTCTATGATTAAATTTGAGTTTTGCATCTGTCCCGCCAGTTCTGATTTTTTCTTTAGCTGTTGAAATACCGTTTTCCAATGATAATTTAAAGTATCGACAAGCATTCAAACTGTCATTCATTTTTAAGTAGGATTCACCAATATAAAAATATGCATCTCCAACCATTTGGCCTGTTTCAATTAATTTTTTTAAATCTAAAATTGCTTTTTCAAATTCATTATTATGAATAAACGCTGTCCCTCTTTCAAATAACACTTCATATTCTTCAACACGATATTGGTAATCTTTATCAAAATCTTCTATTAATTCTATTCTTGTATTAATTTTTCCAGATTTAATTAATTCTTTTGAATTAAGTGCTTTTGAATAGTATGAAATTGATGAATTGAAATCATTTAAATTTTCATAATTATTTCCAATATTCATTAATGCTAGTAAATTATCAGAATCGAATTTTAAAATTTTTTTATAATCCTCAATTGCACCCTTAAAATCTCCAAGTGTTGATTTGTCAGCTCCTCGATTTATTAATGAAGGTCTAAAGTGAGGATTTCTAGCTAATATTTTGTTGTGTATTGCTATTGCTTTCTTATATTCTCCTTTTTCTTCTAGTTCATATGCTTGAGAATATAGCTCTTCATAAGAATTGAAATTACAACTTACTAAAGCGAGAAAAAGAATTGATATGATTGTTTTAGTTTTTACCAATATTAATTACATTTTAACGCATACAATTTACATCATTCTTAGTTTACAACTCAAAGTGCAAACCCAAAATAAAATTACGTCCTATATTTGGGATACCCTCACTTTTTAAGCGAGATAGATGAGCAGTATAGCTTGTATCAAACGCATTGTTGAGGTTTGCAGATAAATCAAATTCTAAGTTACCAACCTGTAGTGACCCACCAAGACCTAAATTTACAATACTATATGCTTCGGTCGGAGTCTCAAACATACTCACATTATTCTGAGTAAAACTACTTGCAACATTAACTGTTGCAAACCCCTTTTGCCACCAATCTTTAATTTCAAACTCCCCGCGTAGTGTATTGTTCCATTGGTTTGCTGGTATCAATGGTAAATAATCTCCATTGGTTTGTTTGCCAATTACGAGTTCAAAAGAGCTTTCTAAATGTAACCAATCAAATGGGTGTGGGTGAAAGTGAAATCCAGCTTCACCACCATATAATTTGGCATCACCTTGTATATACTCATACACATCTGCGCCATCTTCTACAGTGCCAGTTGGTGATAAAAAGATATAATCTTGTAAGCCATTGAAAAATCCGTTTAAGAAAAATTCTAAGTGTTTATTATTATATTCAAGCGCTATATCGAGTTGAAAGTTTTGTTCGTTTAATAAATTAGGATTACCAATTTCGAACCTGTTGGTACCATGATGTACCCCATTAGAAGATAGTTCTGATAAGTTGGGGGCTCTATAGCCCGAAGCTAGATTAACGCGAGCAGTGATGCTTTCTATAAAATCTCTTTTTACTCCTAATGAACCTGTAAAATTGTTATAAGTTTTATCTAGTGCTTCAAATACGTGTATTTCACCTTCATGATTTACCTCATGATATTCTGTAGTTAATTTACGATTATCAAAACGCAGCCCACCTTGTATTGCACCCCAATCAAAATCGGCAATGGCAGTAGCAAAAATTCCGATATCGTTTATTTTAGCATTTGGAATGAGTAACTCTTCACCTAAATTTTCATTGGTTTGATACATACCTTGTAGCCCAGTAATTAACTGAACTGTCTTGATTTTTGGCAGATTGTATTGTACATCATAACTCAATGTTTTTAGTTTCATTCTTAGCGCAGCATCATCTTCGGCATGTGATTCTGTATGTGGCTCATGGTTATGTTCATCTTCAAACTCTGACCGGTCATTAAAAATATAACCGAAATTAAAATCTAATTTTGAAGTGTCAAAATACAAGTGATTGTGTAGACTTACGATATGGTTTTTTATTTTTTGATACGGCAATTCTGTAGAACGATGTGTTGATTGATCTCCTATCCCTTCTGTCATACCTAATTCTGTACTGTTTAAATTGTAGCGTAATTCACTTGCAAATCGTTCTCGGCTAATTGAAAGTCCTGTATTAAAATTAAACTCGTTATACCTAGTATTGGTAACCCTATTTCCATTCGGAATTTTATAATCGGCATGCGTATTATAAGATCCTCTTACCAAAAATTTAAAGCTTTCGTGTGAATTTTTAAATCCAACAGAACTGTTAGAACCAATAGTATTGCTAAAATATTGCTGATTAAAATCGGCACTTGTAGAATTGTTTGGAGCAAATTTTTCTGGATTAAAATAAATGACACCTCCCAAAGCATCAGAACCGTAAAGCAAAGATGAGGGACCTTTGATAACTTCAACACTTTCAATACCCGCTTCATTTAACCCCAAACCATGTTCATCTCCAAATTGTTGATTTTCTAAACGCACCCCTTGTGCATAAACTAAAACACGGTTGCCGCTTAAACCTCTAATTACTGGTTTTCCGATGGATGTTCCGGTAGATATTTGTGAAACTCCGGGGATGGTTTCTATCCCTTCAATTAAAGTAGCAGCTCCCATTTGTTTGAGTTTGCTAATTTTTGCTGCCTCAACTTTCATTACATTTTTTGATTGCAATCTGTTAAACGGAGTAGAGATGATGACTTCGTCTATACTAAATACAGCCTTTTTTAAAATAACATTAAAATTTTTGTAGGATTTATGAATGTCAAGAGATTCGAAATAGGTTTCATATCCAACATGAGCAAACACGAGTGAAATATATCCGTGTGGAATGTTTTTGAGTTTGAATTTTCCGATGCTGTCAGTAACGGTTCCTACATGGAATTCTGGAGCATACACTTCTGCTCCAAATATTGGTTCTCCTTTCTCATCGGTAATTTTACCAGAAATACTGATTTGGCTATGAGCAATAAGATAAAGGCTACAGAAAATGAGGGTTAATAGGATTCTTTTTATTTTCATTTTAGAAAACGATTTAAATGACTAAGACTTTTTAATGATAACTTTTAAAAGCTTTATGTCAAGTTTAAATGATGTTGCAAAATACAAATAAATATACTTTTGGAAATGCATAAATATGTTGACTAAACAGGTCTGCCAAAATAAGCTTACTCCTTACAGATTTATCATTGACTTTTTGATTCGTCATATTTTTTAAGGTAATATCCAATAAACCTTTTCTATAAGTTTGTTTTAAAAAACAAGGCAGCTCATAGCTGCCTTGTTAATCTTATATATTAAAACTAAATCCAAGAACAAAGTTAGTACCTATATTTGGTATTCCATCGTTTTTAAATCTCGATAAATGAGAAATGTACTCTTGGTTAAAAGCGTTATTTAAGCTAGCTTGAACATCGAATTTTAGATTTGCTAAGTCAAACGAACCGCCTAGTGCAAAATTTACAAGTGTATTTGCACCAGTAGCTGTTTCAAAACCACTCACATTATTTTGTTCTAAATAACTCTGTGTTATTATACTTGCATAACCATTATTCCACCAATCTTTAATATCAAACTCTGCTCTAAATGTATTTGTCCATTTATTTGCAGGGATTAATGTTAAATAATCACCATTATCCTGTTTGCCGATTACCATTTCAAAACCTGACTCTATATGTAGCCAATGAAGTGGGTGTGGATGTAGATGTAAGCCAAATTCTCCACCATATAATTTTGAATCATCTTGTGTATATTCAAATACAGGCGCTCCATCTTCTTCTTCACCTGTAGGTGCTAAATAGATATAGTTGCTAATTTGATTGTAAAACCCATTTATAAAAAATTCAAAATGCTTGCTTGTATATTCAAATGCTAAGTCTGCTTGAAAATTTTGCTCATTTTCTAAATTTGGATTCCCAATTTCGAATCTATTTACACCGTGGTGTACTCCATTAGAGGTTAATTCTGCTAAATTTGGAGCTCTATAACCGGTTGCTAAATTTATTCTTGTAGTAATACTTTCAATAATATTGAATTTATATCCTATAGAACCATTAAAGCTATTAAAGGTTTTGTTTAGTGCTTCAATATGATGCTCTTCATCTTCTTCATGCTCGTTATGATCATGCTCTAATTCATGTTCTTCGGACTCTAAATTTCTATTGTCATAACGCATACCGATTAATAATGAGCTGTTTTCAAAATCAATAGTTGCTGTACTGTAAACTCCAAAATCATTAATAGTAGCATTAGGAATCAAAATCTCTTCACCATAATTAGCATTTGTTTGATGCATGCCTTGTGCGCCAAGAATTATTGAAGTGTTCCCAAACTTTGGAGCGTGATATTTAGCATTATAGCTAAATGTTTTTAGCTTCATTCTAAGTGCAGGCTCCATCAATTCATGTTCATCTTCTTCGTGCTCATCCTCTTCGTGTTCGTCCTCTTCGTGACCATGTTCATCTTCAAATTCATTTCTGTCGTCATAGATATAGCCTAAATCGATATCTAATTTTGAATTATCAAAAAAGATATGATTGTGCCATCCAATAATATGATTATTAACCTTTTGATAAGGTAACTCTAGCGATCTGCTTTTAGTCTGTTCATGAATTTCTTCTGTAATACCAATATTATTTTGGTTATAGTTATAACGCAATTCACTCGATACATTGTCATCTACAAAAGCAATTCCGGCATTAAAGTTTAATTCATTAAATCTTGAGTTTGTAACTCTATTTCCGTCAGGTGTTTTATAATCTATATGGCTATTATAAGCACCTCTTAATAGGTATTTCCATTGCTCTCCAGACTGTTTCATGCCAAAAGTAGTTTGCATACCTTGAGTGTTAGAATACATGGTTTCTCCTAGGTTTGCAACAAATTCATTTTTATGTGCAAATTTTTCTGGCGTAATATAAATAACACCACCCAATGCATCTGAACCATAGAGTAGAGAAGCAGGGCCTTTGATAACTTCTACACTTTCTACACCTGCTTGTGCAACTCCTAAACCATGTTCGCCACCAAACTGTTGATTTTCTAAACGTACACCTTGAGAGTACACTAAAACACGATTACCACTTAAACCTCTAATTACAGGTTTTCCGATAGATACACCTGTAGAAATTTGCGATACGCCAGCAATACTAGTTATGCCTTCTATTAGATTTACACTTCCATTTTGTTTTATTTGCTTTGCTTTTAGTACTTCAATCTTCATTACATTTTCAGATTGCAAGCGATTAAATGGTGTAGAAACTATGACTTCGTCCATATTAAAAATAGACTCTACGAGAACTATATTTACATCAGTTTGATTTTGATGTAATTCTAATTCTTTTTGTATAGTTTTAAATCCTATATAAGAATATGTAACCGTAAAAGTTCCGTGTGGAATTTTATTTAATATATAGTTTCCTTCTATATCTGTTGTGGTACCTGTGTGTAGTGTTTCGATATATATATCTACACCCAACAATGGATTGTTATTTTCATCTGTAACAGATCCACTAATACTAACCTGACCATAGGTCATAAAAGCAATGCTCGTAAATACGAGACTGCATATAATTTTTTTCATGATAATAATTTAATTGTTAAAAGATAATCTAATTTGGTTGTTGATTAACTTAAAACAATTGGAGGGCCTCTGCTAAGGTGTTGAAGTATTTGTTCGTAATACCATGTATCATTAAATGATATTGGAGAACTATTTATTGATTTAGTTGGTGTAAAATCAAACGTAGATAAATTGAATGTTGTTATTACATGTTGTTGAAAATGATAAACAGAACAATCTATTTCTACTTTATGTATATGTTGAATATTTTCTGATTCACAAACAATATGTTCATGCTCTTCTTCTAAGACATGCACAAACTGAACAGCAATCGGCAACAATAACATTACCGAAGTTAAAACTGAAATTATAGTATGTAAAACTTTTTTATTCACTACTAATTTTTAACTTTTTTACGAAGGCGCATATTTAATGCTTCTACTCCAAGTGAAAAAGCGATCGCAAAATACAAATATCCTTTAGGAATTGCACCAACATGTTGCCCAAAAATTTCGGCCTTAGCTAAATGAGCACCTTCTGTAATTAGCATGAATCCAATTAATATTAAAAACGATAGTGCTAACATTTGTACTGTTGGGTGCTTGTTTACAAAATTACCGATAGGTGTTGCGAATAGCATCATTATTATAATTGAAATTACAACTGCAATAATCATAATAGTTAATGCGCCTTCAACTCCGTTTGTCATTCCAACTGCTGTTAAAACAGAATCAAATGAAAAAACAATATCTATCAGCACAATTTGCAAAATTACAGCATTTAGAGATGATGCTAATTTTTTCTTAGTTGTTTTTTCTACAGGGATATCCTCAATTTTGTGATGTATTTCTTTGGTGCTTTTATACAAGAGAAAAATTCCACCTAACACCAAGATTAAACTTTGCCCCGTTATGCCAACATGAATCCAAGATAAGTGTATTGTATAAAATGGATCTTGCATTGCAATGAGTAATGTAACACCCAGTAACAATAATATTCTGAATAGCATTGCTAACAGTAAGCCTATTCTAGTAGCTTTTTTAATTTGATTTTTAGGTAACTTTCCTGCGGCAATAGAAATAAATACAATATTGTCTATCCCTAAAACAATTTCTAAAAGCGTTAATGTTAATAGTGCAACCCATGTTCCACCTTGTAAAAATATTTCCATAGTTAATCAGCAGTTTTAATAACGGTTCCTTTAATCACAAAATTAGAATGTCCAATAACCGCTTCAAAATCATAAGAATTTGCAGTCACACTTTTTAGCTTAACATTGATGGGTTCATTGTCTAGTTCCGTTTTCGGATGCAACATTTGTAAGGTGTAGTTAAAATTATTTTTCCAATGAATAGATAAGGTATCTATTTTATCATCATAATATTCTATTTGCAAATCACAGATGCGTTTAAAAACTGTTTTATCATATTTTTCATCAGCAAGAATTTCAAATGTACCTTGTTTAAAAGTATCAAGGTCTAGTTGCTCTCTTTTTTTACAAGAGAAAAGGGTTAAGAAACAGCAAAAAAGAAATATGTTTTTCATTTAAATTATTTTTTTAGGTTTTCGTCACTTCGAGTATTTTGGCACACAAAGTGATGCCAAAATGTATCGAGAAGTTATTTGAACTTCTTCTTTGCTAAATTAGGTAATCGATTGAATTCATCATTTATCAATGTTTCCTTTTTGGATTTTGACCATTTTTTTAATTGCTTTTCTTTTTCGATTGCCATATTAATATCTGTAAATTCTGCATAGAATTTTAATTATATAGGTCTTCTATAATATGTATAACTTCCTTTATATGACCCGTTTTGATGTGAACGAACTCTACTTGTTAAATCTGATGTAACCCCTGTATAGTATGTTCCATCAGAACATAATAAGATATATACATAAGAAACTTTCATTTTTCATAGTTAACAATGTTCTCGATACAATTTTCTCCCTGTGTCGAAAACCACTCGAACTGACGATACCGTAATTAAATCCCCGTAAAATTACTAGGAGTTATTACTCTTAATTCTGATTTAATTGCCTCACTGACTTCTAAGGTATCAATAAAATTAGCAATAGATTGTTGTGTTATTTTTTCATTGGTACGTGTCAAGCCTTTCAAAGCTTCATACGGATTTGGATAGGCTTCGCGTCTTAAAATTGTTTGTATTGCTTCTGCAACTACTGCCCAATTATTTTCTAAATCTCTTTCAAAAGCTTCTTTGTTTAACAACAATTTATTCAAGCCTTTTAAGGTAGATGAAAATGCAATGGTTGTATGTGCTAAAGGCACTCCAATATTTCTCAATACTGTTGAATCGGTTAAATCTCGTTGTAATCTAGAGATTGGTAATTTAGCTGAAAGAAATTCAAAAATTGCATTAGCCATTCCTAAGTTCCCTTCAGAATTTTCAAAATCAATTGGGTTTACTTTATGTGGCATTGCCGAAGATCCTATTTCGCCAGCTTTTATTTTTTGTTTAAAATAATCATTAGAAACATAGGTCCAGATATCACGGTTTAAATCAATCAAAATAGTGTTGATTCTTTTTAATCCATCAAACAGAGACGCCATGTGGTCATAATGTTCAATCTGAGTTGTTGGAAAAGAATGGTGTAATCCCAAACTGTTTTCTACAAAATTGGTTCCGAATGCCTTCCAATCATTTTGTGGATATGCAACCTTGTGTGCATTGTAATTCCCAGTAGCACCACCAAATTTTGCGGCATGTGGAATCGCTTTTAATCCTATCAGTTGCTGATTGATACGCTCTACAAAAACATAAATTTCTTTTCCTAATCGGGTAGGAGAGGCAGGTTGCCCGTGAGTACGCGCTAACATAGGAATGTCTTTCCAATCGTTAGATAAACTTTCTAGTTTTGCTTTTAACTCTTCTAACATTGGATAATACACATCTATCAATGCTTCTTTTAAAGATAGTGGAATTGCAGTATTGTTGATGTCTTGTGAGGTCAATCCAAAATGGATAAACTCTTTAGATGCTTCTAAGCCACCAATCAAATCAAACTGTTCTTTTATAAAATACTCAACAGCTTTTACATCGTGGTTGGTTACTTTTTCGATGTCTTTAATTTTTTGTGCATCGGCATCAGAAAAATCAGCATATATTTTCCGCAATACTGGAAACAAGCTGTTGTCAAAATTTGCCAGTTGTGGAAGTGGTAATTCACAAAGCGAAATAAAATATTCTATCTCTACTTGTACTCGGTATTTGATCAATGCTTTTTCTGAAAAATAAGGAGCAAAATTTTCTACTTTATTGCGGTAACGTCCATCAATAGGAGAAATGGCGTTGAGAGTATTTAAGGTCATAGTGTGTTGTGTTGATGTGCAAAAATACGACAAGGAAATGAAATCCCAAATAGTAAATATCAAATAGTAAGCACCAAATGACAAATAAGAAATTCCAAATAATTAAATTCTCAAATGCTAATTTATGAATGGATTCCCGTTTGCACGGAAAAGACAGTTTTATTTAATTAGTTACTTTTTATTTACATCAACCATCAACCATCAACCATCAACCATCAACCATCAACCATCAACCATCGGTCTTCTGTCTCCCGTCTATCGTCTCTTTTCATACTTCTCAATCCACTTCAAAATTTTTTTCCCTCTTGCTTTATAGGCAGGACTACCCCCTGAGGTTTCTTGTGCCAAAATCAATTTTAATTCCTTATGTACCCAATCCACATTTTTGCCAAAAAGAAAAAGTGTTTCCATGGTATACGCTTTTACTGCCACTTTTTGGTCGGATATCATCCAATCGAAACCAGTTTCTATTATTTTATCAATATGGTTTGGCATTAAAAAATTTTGGATAGTAATCTCGTATTTTGAAGTATATCTTTTTGCTAAGAGTTCACAAATCCTAGATACAGGACGAACTATACTATCGTGTTTTACTTTAGAAATATTGTCAGTAAAGAAATCTAAGTGTGGGTAAAACCATTCTAATTTTTCTCTCGAGACAAAATCTAACACCCAAGAAACTTTGACAGAGGCTTCATTGGTTTCGTCAAAAGTCAATTCTAATAAAGGGATAAATAAAGATTTATCATTAATCACCATATCAGCATATTTGATTCGGTACTCTCTATAAGAGGTAACTTTGCTGTTGATAAGGTTGGCGAGTTCTTCTTTATTCATAATTTCAAAAATACTTTTTTTATTGATTGAAACAATAAATATGGAGAGGATGTTGTTTCTTTGTTATATTGTCTTTCCCGTGAAAGCGGGAATCCATAAAATTTTAATCAATGAAAAAAATATTCGTAATAATTTTCTGTTCGTTCTTTTTTATTGGAACTGCAATTTCACAAGAAATCAATCAAACAAATGAAAAAGGAGAACGTGTTGGAGTTTGGAAAAAGTACTATAAAAACGATCGCATCCGCTACGAGGGGCAGTTTAAAAATGGGAAGGAAGTAGGAGTCTTTAAATTCTATTCTGCAGCAGATTCTGAGTTTCCTATTGCTATCAAAACCTTTGATATTGCTAGCGATATTGTGCAAGTACAATTTTTTACTATTAAAGGATTGTTAGAAAGTGAAGGTGAAATGATTGGTAAAGACCGAATAGGGAAGTGGCACTACTACCATAAAGATGGTAAAAATAAAATGATTGAAGAAAACTATGAAAATGGGCAGTTGAACGGTGAATATAAAATCTTTTATACCAACGGTAAATTGACCAAATTAGCACATTATAAAAATGGGTTGTTAGAGGGCAATTCAAAAAAATATTCTCAAGAAGGTGTATTGATTGAAGATTTGAATTATGTAAAAAACATCCTCAATGGTTTTGCAGCATTTTACGAAATGAACGGAAACCTAAAACAAAAAGGCGTTTATGAAGATGATTTAAAAGTTGGTGTGTGGGAATTCTATACCGATGGCGAGCTTACAAGTTCTAAAGAAATTGTAGTGACGCCGATTGAGGAAGATTAAATGGTGTTTTTAGAGTTACGCTTATAGTGTTTGTGTATGATTTTTTGCGAGAAAGTACGCGAGTATTTTCCGCCGTGTAACAAATGTAATTAATTCAGTTGTAATAAATTATAACCAGCGTTATCTTCGCTTTATTTTCGTGTTAGGCATTCTTTCCTTACGAAAACCGTTTTTTCATTTTCATCAGTTATTTCATAGAAATAGTCGAATTTATCTATGTCTTCAACAAAAAACTCTTTTCCAATTTCAAGGACTCCAGACGTATCAGATTCAATATTCGGCTTGGTATAAATTTGACAGTTTTTCGAAGCTGAAAAATTAACAGAATCATCATTGGTCCAAAATAATCCTATAGCGACAGCAAGAATTAATAAAAATATTACAAATCCGCATCCTTTTCTTATTGTTCCACCAAAACTTTTGCCACCCAACAATGAACCAATGATTATTAGAACTATTAATAAGGGAATAAGTATCTCCATTTTTTTATTTTTTCAAGTGAGAGATAATGTTTAGGATATGAATAGTTTCAATTAGTTATATCCTACGATAAGCGAATCTCGTGTTTTTTTATGAGAAAGGCAAGTCTTTTTATAAGCTTCTTACATCCAATAAAAAACCTATCTTTGTACCCTTAAATTTTATAAAAAATGAAACGAGTAATCGTTGGACTTTCTGGGGGTGTTGATAGTAGTGTTGCAGCATATTTGTTACAGCAACAAGGCTATGAAGTTATAGGCTTGTTTATGAAAAACTGGCACGATGATTCTGTTACTATTTCTAATGAATGTCCTTGGTTAGAAGATAGTAACGATGCCATGTTGGTTGCAGAGAAATTAGGAATTCCTTTTCAAGTTGTTGATTTAAGTGAGCAATACAAAGAGAAGATTGTAGATTATATGTTTCGCGAATATGAATTGGGGCGTACACCCAACCCTGATGTGTTGTGTAATCGTGAAATTAAGTTTGATGTCTTTCTAAAAATTGCCTTAGACTTAGGAGCCGATTATGTAGCTACGGGTCATTATTGCCGTAAAGCCGAAATTGATGTAGATGGCAAACCAGTATTTCAACTCTTAGCAGGTAAGGATAATAATAAAGATCAGTCATATTTCTTATGTCAATTATCGCAAGAGCAATTGGCAACTTCGTTATTTCCTATTGGCGAATTAACCAAACCAGAAGTTCGTGCCATTGCGGCAGAACAAGATTTAATTACTGCTGATAAAAAGGACTCACAAGGATTGTGCTTTATTGGTAAGGTTAGACTTCCCGATTTTTTACAACAAAAACTACAACCCAATGAAGGAGTGATTGTTCAGATTCCTTCGGATGCTGATACGTTCAAAAGAACCATTCCTACTTTTAAAAATATGGAAGAGGAGCTAGTTTTTTATGCAACAAAATTCCAATATTCAAAAGAAGATGGAAAAGTTGTTGGCAAACATCAAGGGGCACATTATTTTACCAAAGGGCAACGAAAGGGATTAGCTGTTGGTGGTACTAAAGAGGCTTTGTATGTGGTAGAGACTGATGTTAACGAAAATATAATTTATGCAGGTGAAGGTAAAGACCACTCAGGATTGTATCGAAAAGTATTGTTTGTTGCTAATGACGAAGTTCATTGGATTCGAGAAGATTTAGCCCTTAAGAATGGTGAGTCTTTAGAAGTTCAGGCACGTATTCGTTACCGCCAACAATTAGAGAAGGCAACAATCCATAAAGTTGAAAAGGGTTTGTATGTAGCATTTCAAAACCCACAATCTGCCATTACTGAAGGGCAATTTGTAGCTTGGTATCAACAAGATGAATTGTTAGGATCTGGAGTTATTGGATAAGCCCCATAACCCCCAAAGGGGGAATTTCTTTCTAAAACTTTTCAAATACCTACTCAATAATAAAGTTATAGTAAAGGCACCTCAATGCACCATCTATTACTTATTAAATTCCAAACAATTAACCCTTTGGGGGTTTGTGGGCTTTTCACTATCTTTAATGCATGAAAAGAACAACCCTAATTCTATTTTTTTTAATAGTTCAGTACGCATTTCCACAGCAAGACGCTTGGATTTATTTAACAGATAAACCCAATTCTGCAACTGCTTTAGCCAGCCCATTGACCATTTTATCACAAAAATCTATCAACAGAAAAGTATTTCACGGAGTCGCTATTGACGTACGCGACGTTCCAGTCGAAACTTCTTATATCACGCAAGTAAAAGCTGCAACAGGTATCACAGTGATGACTAAATCAAAGTGGTTTAATGCACTTCATGTTCGTGGAACGGAAGCTGATATTAACGCACTTTCTAGTTTCGGATTTGTGGCATCTATTGACTTTGCAGATAATAGTTTAAATAATCGTGTATTGGATCAAGAACAAGTAGATAAATTTAATGAGACTTTTACGACCTTTAATTATGGCAATGCTACCAACCAAATAGAAATGTTTAAGGGTGATGAATTACACTTATTGGATTATACCGGTACAGGAATGACCATTGCTGTGCTCGATGCTGGGTTTGTAAATGTGAACACGATGGGTGCTTTTCAACGAGCTCGAGATGCCGGTAACATTATTAGTGGCTATGATTTTGTTGATGATACAGACGATGTGTATATCAATCAAACAAGTACACATGGTACGATGGTTTTAAGCACAATGACAGGGTATGTTCAAGATGAATTTGTTGGTACTGCTCCAGATGCAACTTATTATTTGTTTAGAACTGAAGATGCTCCAAATGAAAACCCTGTAGAGGAAAGTTATTGGGTAGCGGCAGCTGAGTATGCAGATAGTTTAGGGGTAGATATCATCAATACTTCTTTGGGATATAGCACTTATGATAATTCAAATTATGATTATACGAATGCCGATATGGATGGTAATACTGCCTTTATTACAAAAGGTGCTAACATTGCATTTGAAAAGGGAATTCTATTAGTGAATTCTGCAGGTAATTCTGGAGCTACTAGTTGGGGAATTGTTACTGCTCCAGCAGATGCTCCGGGTGTTTTAACAGTTGGCGCTGTAGATGCATCAGGATCTTATGCTTCTTTTAGTTCTATTGGCTCGGTAGATCAGCCAACCCATAAACCTGATGTAATGACACAAGGAGCAGCAAGTTATGTGATTGACCAAAACAATGTGATACGGACAGCTAACGGAACCTCATTTAGTTCGCCAATTATGGCAGGTGGTGTTGCGTGTATATGGCAAGCTTTGCCCAATAAATCGAATGCTGAAATTATGCAGTTGGTTCGTGAGTCAGCTTCTATTTATAATGCTCCTACTTTTTTTATGGGACATGGAATTCCTGATTTGCAATTAGCTTTGACGCTATCAACACCCGATGATGAACTTTATTCATTGTCTTTATTTCCAAACCCTGCAAATGATTCATTTTCAATAAACTCATCACTGCAAGATGATGTAATTACAATTTCATTTTTTGATACTTTGGGGAAACACATATCAACTAGTTCACAAAGTTATTTAAACAACCGATTTGATATTTCATTTTTAGCTAGTGGAATTTATATTGCTGATATTAGAAATGGAGAACATCATTCAATGGTAAAAATCATCAAACAATAGAGCGGTAAATAAATGTCTCTTCGAGCGCAGTCGAGAGGTCAATCTGATACCTACAAGGTTTTTTAAAACCTTGCAGGATAGAAAAAAATATAATTGGTTTAGGATATAATAGGTAATTATGAAAAATAGCATCACACAACTTTTCGGAATAAAACATCCAATTGTGCAAGGAGGCATGGTATGGAATAGTGGCTATAAATTGGCGTCAGCTGTAAGTAATGCTGGTGGTTTAGGTTTAATTGGCGCTGGTTCAATGCATCCAGAAGTTTTACGAGAGCATATTCAAAAATGCAAAAAAACAACTGATAAACCTTTTGGGGTGAATGTGCCAATGCTGTATCCTCAGATTCAAGAAATCATGGATATTTTGGTAGATAAAGGAATTAAAATTGTTTTTACATCTGCTGGTAATCCAAAAACATGGACTTCTTTTTTACAGTCAAAAGGGATTACAGTAGTACATGTAGTAAGTAGTGTAAAGTTTGCATTAAAAGCGCAAGCAGCAGGTGTGGATGCTGTAGTTGCTGAAGGTTTTGAAGCAGGAGGACACAACGGTAGAGAAGAAACAACAACCTTTACTTTGATACCTATGGTAAAAGAAAAAATTGAGATTCCGTTGATTGCTGCTGGAGGTATTGCAACAGGAAGAGGTATGTTAGCTGCGATGGTTTTAGGTGCAGATGGGGTGCAAATGGGGAGTCGTTTTGTGGCTAGTGAAGAATCATCAGCACATCAAAATTTTAAAGACGTAGTTGTAGATGCAGAAGACGGAGATACGCAATTAACTTTAAAAGAACTAACTCCAGTGAGGCTGTTAAAAGGACAATTTTTAGATGAGGTTAGGAGTCTGTATAAAACAAATCCAACGAAAGAACAATTACAAGAATTGTTGGGTAGAGGTAGAGCCAAAAAAGGAATGCTAGAAGGTGATTTAAAAAATGGAGAATTAGAGATTGGGCAAGTAGCAGGGTTAATTCATCAAATAAAACCTGTTGCTGAAATTGTTAAAGAAGTTATAGAAGAGTTTGAGATGGTGAAGAAATCAATGAATAATTAAAAGTGAAAAATTAATAATTAAAAAGGTGGTTAATGTCCTTCCCGCGAAAGCGGGAATCCATAACGTTATAAAAATAGATTCCTGCTTTCGCGTGAAAAACAAAAGAGGTTTTTAAAATCCAATTCCAAATCCGATGTTAAACATTACATAACCGTTTTCACTCATACCTGGTATTTCAGGAATTTCGATTATTTCAGATTCAGTTATACTATTCGCAGTTCCTGTTATTACAAACTCTTGAGGAACATCTCCAAAACCATACCCTAGTTCTGTTCTAAAATAAAAGCGTTTTCCCATTTTTAATCCAGCTTTTACATTAAATGTACTAACTTCATAATCGCCTTTTGCATCAGCAGTTACGATACCGCTACCAGTATCAAATTCATAATTATTGTATTCGGCATCTAAATTTAATTTGCCATAGGATAAAGCTCCATAAACACCACGTCCTTTATTGCCAAATAAATAAATGTTGGTTCCAAATTCATAATATTGTAGTTTAGTATCTGCATCATCAATTTCGGCAGTGAATCCAGAATAATCACCAAATACAGCTATTCTGTCATTTAATAGCGGAGTGACATATTCTATGTTGCCGCCAACTCCGTTAGGAATTCCAGCTTTTACACCAATTCTAAAAGGAAAAACTCGTTTTCCTTTTCGTTTTGAATCTTTGTTTTCTTCTTCTTGTGAAAAAGCAATACCACAGAAAAGGAGCATTGCAAATAATAGGCTAATTTTTTTCATTTTATTTGAGGTTTAGTTTATACTCAAATATATAAAAAAATTATTTGCTAAAAAACATTAGCTTAATTGCAACAATCAACATCATTGCTCCGAATATTTTTTTAAGTGTTAATTGGTCAATTTTCAGTGCAATTTTAGAACCAAAAAATCCACCAATAATAAATACAGCTGAAACTATCAAAGCCATTCGCCAATCGATCTCACCTGCTTTATGATAATTGTAAACCGCCAAAAAAGTAACTGGGGGTAGCATCACTGCTAAACTTATTCCTTGAGCATTGTGCTGGGTGAGTCCTAAAAAAATCACAAACATGGGCACCATTAAAATACCGCCACCAACACCAACCATTCCACTTAAGATTCCTGCAATTAATCCTATAAAAATTAATATAAGTATTGTTGATAAAGTCATTTTGATTTTCATTTTATTGTGGTAATTTGATGTAATACAACTTACGAGATTTATTATTGAGTTTATTTTCTCTCAACCACGGATTGTGAATTTTTAGTTCTTTATAGTTGGTGCCAAAATTCTTTGCAAACAAAGCTATGTCTGTAATAGCCGTATCAACTTTAACCATTTTCGTAGCTTCTAAATTGTATAAATCTTCGTTGTCAAATTTAAAACCATACTTCTCTGTATTACTCATAATCTCTTTGATGGCTGCAATTCTAAAAATATATCTCCCAGTTTCTTCTCCTAATAGTAAATCATAATAAGAATTTACACGTTGACTTTTTAAACGTCTCATTATTCCATTGTTACCACCATTATATGCAGCAGCTGCAAGTGTCCAAGTGCCGAATAATTCTTTAGAGTGCAATAAATACATACAAGCAACTTCAGTAGCTTTTTCTAAGTGATAACGCTCATCAACATTGCTATTAACCTCTAATCCGTTTTCTTTGGCAGTGTCTTTCATAATTTGCCAAAAGCCTTTTGCCCCTGCAGGTGAAGTAACGTTTTGCAATCCACTTTCTATCAAAGCAAGGTATTTAAAATCATCAGGAATTCCATGCTTTTTTAAGATTGGTTCTATAATTGGAAAGTATTTATTGGCTCTTTTAATTAACAATAAACTGTTAGATTGCCAATAGGTATTTACCAATAATTCGCGATCCATTCTTTCTTTGATATCTGGTTTTTCTATCGGAACTAACTCTCCTGCAAAATGAATTCCTTCAGGAATTTTCAATGCCTTTATCTCATAATGTTCACTCGTATTTTTTAGGGTGTCTTTAAGCGATTCAGTAGAAGTTTGCTGATTAATTAATGTGGTAGCATTGATTAATGTAAAGCTAATTAGAACAATACTAACGGCAGCTATATAACGGATTGGCTTTTTCATAATCTTAATTTTTAAATTAGTAGGATACCCAATTTGCTAACAAATGTAGAAATTTCACTTACTAGAATTAAAGGTGTAAAAGAAAAATTTGTAACAAACTTGTGAACATCAAAAATAGATTATTCCAATTTTTTTTTAAAAATTACTCCGTTAATGTCTCGTTAATAATTTTACTGATGGTTTTAGCCTTCTTAAGAATCATCATTACATGAGGTGCTCCTTTTATGACAATACAATCGTTGATGTTTTTAATAGGGAATATTCCATCAGCATCTCCATGAATGTGAACGAGGTTTGGTAAGACTTCTTTTTGAGGCCAGTGGATGACATTGTAAATGGCCCATTTTAAAAATAAAGGGTTGCGGACAGAAAGAAAATCATTGTATCGACTTATTGGTTTTTCGGCTCTTTTTCCGGCTACTTTTAAAATTAACTTCTCAATCTGGTCTAAACTACTTGCAGGAAATAATTTATAGGTTTTTGTAATACGTGTAAAAGCCATACGTTGAGGTAATTCATGTTTGGTCTTGACACTCGAAATTAAAAATATTTTCTTTGGATGGACATGCTTACTCATTTCCTGCACCATAATTCCACCAAAAGAAACACCTACTAAAACAACATTTTTTTTCGTAATAGGCTCACACATTCTTTTAGCATAATCTGAAATAGACTCATTAATAGATGTTGGTATAATCCATTCTAAAAAATGCAATTCATATGTATCCTTGGGTAGGTTTATATATTTAAATATTTTGGAGTTGGCAGCTAACCCTGGAACGAAATAAATGTGTGTTTTCATAGCGATTTATATTTTAGACATTTACTTCTTTTTCTACAAAATCAAACCTCACCAAACCATCTTCATCAATTTTATTAAGCGTGATGGTATGTAAAGTATTTACCAATTCAGGATTCCAAGGTGTTTTTACCTTCACGTAATTTTCTGTAAATCCGTGGATATACCCTTCTTTGTTTTCGCTTTCGAATAAAACCGTAAGAGTGTTCCCTAGCTGACTTTCATAAAATGCTCTACGCTTTTTTACAGATAGCCCTCTTAGCATTTTACTTCTTTTTGCACGTACATTTTTTGGAACAATCCCATCCATATTAACGGCCTCTGTATTTGGGCGCTCAGAATATGTAAAAACATGTAAATAAGAGATGTCTAACTCGTTTAAGTAGTTGTAAGTTTCTAAAAACAGTTCATCTGTTTCTCCTGGGAAACCTACTATAGCATCTACTCCTATACAGGCATTTGGCATCAGTGATTTTATTTTTGAAACTCTATTTGTATAGGTTTGGGTTAGATATCGCCGTTTCATTTCCTTTAATAATTCGTCATTACCAGATTGCAGCGGAATATGAAAGTGTGGAACAAAACTGTTGGAGCTTGAAACAAAATCAATCGTTTCATCTGTCAATAAATTAGGTTCGATAGAAGAGATGCGTAAACGGTGAATTCCATCAACTTTATCCAAGGCTTGCACCAATTCAAAAAAGGTATGTTCATGTTTTTTGTTGCCAAATTCGCCTTTACCATAATCACCAATATTAACTCCTGTCAAAACAATTTCTTTGATTCCTTTTTTAGAAATTTCCTTTGCATTGTCTAGCACATTACTAAGTGTATCAGATCTCGAAATTCCACGTGCTAACGGAATGGTACAATAGGTACACACATAATCACAACCATCTTGCACTTTTAAAAATGCCCGGGTACGATCGCCAATAGAGTAGGAGCCTACATAAAAATCAGCTTCTTCTATTTCGCAAGAATGCACCTCGCCAAAATCATTTTTGCTTAAGTCGTTAAGGTAATCAGTAACCTTAAATTTTTCGGTAGCACCTAAGACTAAATCCACTCCATCAACTGCTGCTAATTCCTCTGGCTTTAATTGTGCATAACAACCAATAGCAATCACAAAAGCTTTTTCATTTTTCTTAAGAGCATTTTTTACGATAGACTTAAAACGCTTATCAGCATTGTCTGTTACCGAACAAGTATTGATAACATAGATATCTGCATTGTCTTCAAAATCTACACGTTTAAAGCCTTCGCTTAAAAAATTTCGTGAGATTGTTGAAGTTTCAGAAAAATTAAGCTTACATCCTAAAGTATAAAAAGCAACCTTTTTTTGATTGTTCATTTTGCGTATTTTTATGCGATGCAAATTTACAATAATAATCTTATTTTATTTTGATGGAATTGATTTATGAAACAGAACGATTGCTTGTTAGGAAACTAGAAATAGAAGATTTAGAACCCTTTCATGAGATGCAAGGAAATACTAATGTGATGCGTTTTGTAAAGCCAACTGTTTTGAATTATGAAGAAAACAAAGCTGATTTAAAACGTGTTATTGATTTATACGATAAATCTAATAATGATTTTTTTATTTATGCTATTGAGCGAAAAGAAGACAATGCTTTTGTGGGCTCTGTCGCTTTGGTAAAAGATGAAGGAGATGATGAAATAGGCTATCGATTTTTAGAAAAATATTGGAGATTGGGTTATGGAAGTGAAGTTGTAAAAGAACTTGTTGCTTATTGTAAAAAGAATAGTTTTAAAAAATTAGTTGCTTATGTTGCAGTTGAAAATAGTGCATCTAGAAAAATTATTGAAAATTTAGGATTTCAATTTATTGAAGATACACTTTGTAAAGAGTTGGGTATACCTGAGAAAAAATATAAATTAATATTATGATAGCAGAAACACCAAAAGCACCTTATTACGCGGTTATTTTTTCAAGTACCAGAACTAGCGGAGATAACAGTTACAATGAAACTGCAAGTTTAATGGAAGAACTTGCCAAAAAGCAAAAGGGGTTTTTAGGAGTTGAATCTGCTAGAAATGAAATTGGGATTACAGTTTCATATTGGGAAAGTTTAGAAGACATTCAGCATTGGAAACAACAAGTTGATCATGCTAAAGCAAGAGCAAAAGGTGAGTCAGAATGGTATCAACAATTTAAAGTGAGAATTTGTAAAGTTGAACGAGACTATGGATTTGAAAAGTAGTTTTAATTGTGTTTTTGCGAATTAAGAAAGTGAAGCGCATCGGGATGTGGCAATCTCATGATAATTGTAACAATTTTTAATGAGATTGATTCTTCGTTCCTCATCGCAATTGTAAAGCTTATAAAAAATCCCAAAACAAATGTTTTGGGATTTTTTTAATTTTGCCTAAAGCCTAAAGCCTAAAGCCTAAAGCCTAAAGCCTAAAGCCTAAAGCTATTTCTTCTTTCCTTTTTTAGCGTCTTGTTGCACTTGCGCTTGTTTCATTGCAGTATCTAAACGTTGACGGAAACCACTTTTTTTCTTCTCTGGTTTCTTTTTGTTTTCTTCAATCTGTGCATGAATTTTAGCCTCATCAATCACATAATGCTTAATTACTAACATGATGATAATCGTTAATAAGTTTGATACAAAATAATATAAACTCAAACTACTTGCATATTGATTAAAGAAAAATAGCATCATCACAGGAGATAAGTAAATCATCATCTTCATCATCTTTTGCATATCAGGCATTCCTTCTTGTGTAGGTGCTTGCATGTTTGCTTGCTGACTCTGATTCATTTTCATATAAAAGAAAATAGCGATAGATGCTAGTATTGGAAACAATGAAACGTGGCTTCCATAAAATGGAATGTTAAATCCTAAATTGAATATGTTATCATATGACGATAAATCATCTGCCCATAAAAAGCTTTGATGACGCAACTCAATATTTGACGGAAAAAATCTAAATAAGGCAAAGAAAACTGGCATTTGCAGCAATGCTGGAATACAACCAGAAAGCATACTTACCCCCGCTTTTCGTTGAACCGCCATCGTTTCTTGTTGGCGTTTCATTGCGTTATCTTTTCCAGGATATTTTTTGTTGATTTCTTCCATTTCTGGACGAATCACTTTCATCTTGGCACTAGATACATATGATTTGTATACCAAAGGAGACATAATGATTCTAACGGCAATCGTCATTAAAATAATAACAATTCCGAAGTTTGAAAAGATTGATGATAAGAATCCGAAGATGTAAACGAAAACATATTTGTTAATCCATCCAAAAATACCCCAGCCCATATCAGCAACTTCATCCAATTGTGTACCTTCATACGATTTTAAAAGTTTGTAGTCAGTAGGCCCATAATACCAATTCATGGCATAATTTAATTCGCCACTTTTTAATTCTAGTGGAGTTTTTAACTGAAATTTATTGGTAACAATAGAATCCGTTTTATCATCTAAATATAATTTTTCGGAAATTAAATTAGCATTGTTAAATGGAGTTTCAGACAATAAGGCCGATGTGAAGAAGTGCTGTTTATAAGCAACCCAATCTATATTGTTCTCCGTTTCATTATCATCTTGACTTAAATCATCAACTTTACCATCTTGCTTGTAGTAGTACCATGTGTACATACTTTCTGAGCGGATACTTTTTTCGTTTCTAAAACTGACTAAATCCCATTCTAAATTCAATTGATGAGATGCGTTAAACACGTTTCCTAAACCTTGAGAGCGGATAGAGAAATCAACCATATAGTCATCTGGTTTAATTTCGTAGCGATATTCTAAGTAACGATTTGCATCAACTTTTAACTTCATAGACAACACTTGGTTACTACCATTGTTAGTCAAAGTTGGTTCAAAGTTAAGGTCTTTGGTATTTAAAATTCTGTTATCAGTAGTCCCGAAATTAATATTGAAAGAAGCGTTATTTTCTTTTATTAATTTAACAGGATCGTCATGATAGGTTGTAAATTCTTTTAGATGCGCTTCTATAATTTGTCCACCTTTATTAGCGATGGTTAGTTTTAATAGGTCGTTTTCTATAACTGTAGTTCCATCAGTTGGCACATTGTCAGAAACTGCAAAAACACCCAAAGCATTTTGAGCCTGAACTTGTTTTAAAGAGTCGTTTACTTCTACGAATGTTTCAGTTGGTGGAACTGTAGAAGTAGGAGTAACTGTTTTTTGAATTGCATTGATAGAATCTAATGCACGTTCGGTTTTTTGTTGTTCTAGTTCTTCGGGAGTAGGTTGGTTGGTGTACATCCACCATAAAGCGATGGCTCCTAACAATACAAATCCTATGAGCGAATTTATATCAAATTTCTTTTGTTCCATATTTTAAATTGTCATCTTGTCATTTACTTTTTTGTCTGTCACAAAAAAGTGCGACAAAAGTAGTGATTTCTGTTTAGATATTTTTTAGTTTTTTTGATGTCATTCCTATGTTACCAGTATTATTCCATTGCTATGATGAGATTCCTGCTTTTACAGGAATGACAGGTAAGTATTATTTCAAAGAGTGTTCCAAAGCTGCTTTTACAAAATCAACAAATAATGGATGTGGATTCAACACCGTACTTTTATATTCTGGGTGATATTGAACTCCCACAAACCATGGATGGTATTTTAATTCTATAATCTCAACCAAATTTGTATCAGGATTTTTACCAGTGGCAATCATTCCTGCATTTTCAATTTGCTCTAAATAGGTATTGTTAAATTCATAACGATGCCTGTGGCGCTCCTCAATAATTTCTTTTTTATAAATAGATTTTACTTTAGAATCATCTGCTAATTTACATTTCCAAGCACCCAATCTCATTGTACCTCCTTTGTCAACAACTGAATTTTGTTCTTCCATTAAATTGATAACTGGATGTGGAGTATTCGGGTTCATTTCAGTTGAGAAAGCATCTTTTAATCCCAATATGTTTCTAGAGAATTCTATGACTGCCATTTGCATGCCTAAGCAAATCCCGAAGAAAGGAATCTTTTTTTCTCTTGCATATTTAACAGCATCAATTTTACCTTCAATACCACGATCTCCAAAACCAGGAGCGACAAGGATTCCGTCTAGACCTTTAAGTTTACTCGGAACATTTTCTGGTGTTAACTCATCAGAGTGAATCCAGTTAATATTAACCTTTACTTCATTTGTAGCCCCAGCATGAATAAAAGATTCGGCAATCGATTTATAGGCATCATGTAATTCTACATATTTACCAATCAAACCAACCTCAATAGTGTTTTTTGGGTTTTTATGTTTATTTAGAAAAGCATTCCAATCTTTTAATTTTGGTTTATTATCAACTGGTAGCTTCATTTTTTTCAAAACTACTTCGTCCAATTTTTCTTCAAGCATCAAATTAGGCACATCATAAATAGTCTCAGCATCTAATGATTCTATGATGGCATCTTCTTGTACATTGCAAAATAATGCTAATTTACGTTTAATACCGTCATTTAATTTATGCTCAGTTCTACACACTAATATATCTGGACTTACCCCAGATTGCATCAACATCTTTACAGAGTGTTGGGTAGGTTTTGTTTTTAACTCTCCTGCTGCAGCTAAATAAGGAATCAAAGTTAAGTGAATAGAAACAGCATTTTCGTGCCCAAACTCCCACAATAATTGTCGAACAGCTTCAACATATGGTAAGGATTCGATATCGCCAATGGTTCCACCAATTTCAGTAATTACGATATCGTAATCACCTGTTTTTCCAAGTAACTGAATTCGATGTTTAATTTCATCTGTAATATGTGGAATGATTTGAACCGTCTTTCCTAAAAACTCACCTTTTCGTTCTTTATTGATTACCGATTGATAAATACGTCCAGTTGTTACATTATTTGCTTGCGAAGTTGGGATGTTTAAAAAACGTTCGTAATGCCCTAAATCTAAATCAGTTTCGGCACCATCATCAGTAACAAAGCACTCACCATGTTCATATGGGTTCAAAGTTCCAGGGTCAATATTGATGTATGGATCTAGTTTTTGGATGGTAACTGAGTAGCCTCTTTTTTGTAATAACTTAGCTAATGATGCAGCAATAATACCCTTACCAAGGGATGAAGTAACGCCTCCGGTAACAAAAACGTATTTGGTTTTTTTCATGATGTATTGGTTTGGGCAAAAGTACTAACTCTAGTTAATCTGACAAAAAAAGAATCCTTTAAAACTGTTAATCTTTTTCAGCAATAAGCTGTAAGCATTATGCAATAGGCATAGAGCTTAAAGCATTCGGCATATTACCTATATAATTTATTTTTTGTGATTTGGAATTTATTTTCATGTGTACTGTAACAGATTAATTTATAACTTGTCTTTTTAACAGAAACGATTCATTGCAACATACTAACGAACATATTGATCAACTTTTGCAGCAATGTGAAAGTGGAGAGCAAAGTGCTCAATTAGAGATTTATAAGCGCTATTATAGAGCAATGTATAATACTGCACTTAGAATTTTGAACAACAGCTATGACGCTGAAGATATGATGCAGGAATCGTTTCTGATTGCATTTACAAAATTGAGCACTTTTAAAGGTGAAGTTACTTTTGGGTCATGGTTAAAACGCATAGTAATTAATAAGTGTTTAACCCAATTAAAACGAAATAAGCGTTTTGCTGAAGTTAAATTAGAAGTTGCTAGAGAAGAAGAGGTAGAACTGGAACCTGTTGATTATTCGTCAGTAAAGTCGGATACTGTTCTTAAGAAAATAAATGAATTAAAAGAGAATTATAGAGTGGCATTAACACTGCATTTGATTGAAGGTTTTGATTACGAAGAAGTTTCAGTAGTAATGCAAATTACAAATCAAAATAGTAGAACAACCATTTCTAGAGCAAAAGATAAATTGAGAAAATTATTAATTACCGAGATGCAAGTTTAATGCCCTCATGTCGAGTGATTTTTGACAACAGGAAAAAAATCGTATCGAGACCATTTAAAAGCGCAAAGCTTCTCGATACATTTCGATTTCATTCGCATTCAATCAAAACACTCGAAGTGACGAGAATATAAAAATAATAACAAGATGAAAGATAATTTTGATACACTTTTCGATAAAGATTTTGATATCGCTGAACCAACCATTGGTCATTTTCAACGCTTTGAAAAAAGGATGTCATATGTTTCTGTAAAAAAGAAAAACCATTCTTGGAAATGGATTTCAGTTGCTGCATCGATCGTATTATTGTTCGGAGTTTGGTTAGGGCAGAGCCTACAATCAGACAGATTAGAGTTAGCTGATGTATCTCCAAAAATGGAAGAAACTCAAATTTATTTTGCTTCGGTTATTAAAACTGAAATTCAAAAAATAAACACACAAAAGACCCCAGAAAATCAAAAAATGATTGACGATGCTTTTATAAGGATGGACAATCTTGAAGCACAATATGTCGCGCTTACAAAAGAACTTAAAGAAAGTGGTGCCGACCAACGTGTAATTTTTGCTATGATTTCTAACTTTCAACAGCGCATTGAAATTTTGAAAAATGTATTAGACCAAATGGATAATTTAAAACAATTAAAATCAAATAATTATGAATCGAGCATATAAAAATTTCGCTCTTAAGGAAAATATTATTAGCGAACACATATGTACCAATAAAAAAATAAAAACGAAACATATGAAACATATTTATAAAACGGTATTTCTATTTTTACTAATCCCAACGCTAATTTTTGCAAATAGCGAACTCAAAGGAAAATACACTAAAACAAAAACAATCAAAAAAGAATTTAGTGTAAGCGCTAGTGCTACAGTAAATTTAGATAATAAATACGGCAGTATAGACATCCAAACTTGGGATCAAAATAAAGTGACTTTAGAAATTATTATCACTACAAAAAGTAATAATGAGAGTAAAGCTCAAAACAAATTAGACGATATCCATATTGAGTTTGAAAATTCTAATAGTCGTGTAGTAGCAAAAACAAAAATTGGAAAATCAAGTGGCTGGAGTTGGAACAATAACAACAATGTGAATATGGATATTCAGTATATTGTGCGCATGCCACAAAGTAATAATTTGGTTGTTGATATGGATTATGGAGATGTTATGATTGATAAATTAGAGGGTAAAACAGATATCAATTTGGACTATGGAAAATTGATTGCTGGAGAATTTTTGAATACTTCTAATAAGATCAATATGGATTACTCTCAAGGGTCAAGTATCGACTTTCTTAAAAATGGAAATATCAATACCGATTACTCGACCATTGAAATTGATAAAGCAGGAAATATTGATTTGGTTGCTGATTATAGTACTATTACAATTCAACAAGCAAATGATATTAGTTTCAATTTAGATTATGGAAATTTAACTATCAACAGTGCTCATTCTATTGAAGGAAATAGTGATTACACCCAACTAAAATTCGGAAAAATTGCTGATATCCTAGTTGTTAAAGGTGATTATGGCGGATTAAAGGTTGATGAAATGGGAGCTAATTTTAGTCGTGTAAATATCGAAACTCAATATATAGGGGTTAAAATAGGTGTTAATAGTAATAGTTCTTTTAAGTTTTTTAGTAATACACAGTACGGAGATGTTAAGGTTCCAAGTAGGATGAATATTACAAATCATTTAGAAAAAAATACAAGAACAGAAATTGAAGGAACTTATAATGGTACGAAAGGTGAAATGAAAATTAATACCCAATATGGGTCAATAAAAATTACAGAAAATTAAAAAAAAATCAAAGAAAGATGAAAATTTTAAAAACAATTTTAGCAATATCATTAGCATTATTTGTAAGTATTCAGGCTAATGCTGTAAACAAAAAAGTAAAAGGAAATGGTGAAGTTATAACAGGAAATAAAACGACAGCACAATATGATAAAATATCAGTTGGTGGCTCTTTTGATGTTACTCTAGTAGCTGGAGTAGAAGGGAAAATCACTTACGATGTAGAAAGTAACTTAGAAGAGTATTTAGTGATAGAAGTAAAAAAAGGAGAGCTAAAAATTACTTGGGAAAAGGGTATAAATGTACGCACAACTAAAGGAGTAAAAGTAACAGTGCCATTTAAAGATATTGAAGCTGTTTCTTTAGCTGGTTCTGGAGAAATTATTTCTAATAATGTTATAACTGCAGATGATTTAGAATTGAATGTTGCAGGATCAGGAGAAATGAACATTGATATTGATGCCAATAATGTTGAATCTAATATTGCAGGTTCTGGGTCAATGACTGTTAATGGGTCAGCTAATAATTTAGAAAGTAATGTTGCAGGTTCAGGTGATTTTGAAGGCTACGGTTTGGTAATTGTAAATGATGTTGAAGTGAATATTGCAGGATCAGGGAGTGTTGAGGTTACTGTAAACGGAAATTTAAAATCTAGTATTTCAGGTTCTGGAGATGTACGTTATAAAGGCAATCCAAAAACCAATTCTAGTATTAGTGGCTCAGGGAGTGTTTCTAAAATGTAATTGATTTTTAATCAAGAAGAATAATTATAACTGCAAGGCTCAATGGACTTTGCAGTTTTTTTCTCATCCTGCAAGGTCTTGGCGACCTTGTAGGTATTTATATAGTTATCTATATAGTTAAGTTATTTTTGAAACTTTATTTACTAACAAAAGGCAGGTTTATAGGATTAGGATAAATACTTTTTTCTAGAGGATGTTTTAAATCTAAAAATAGCAAGAAGTATGTGGTAGCCAAGGTCCATTTTTCTTTAAATCAATATCTATAATAAGCATGATTTCGTGAGTACTTAAGCTTCCTAAGTCTGTTAATGTGTGGTCGTAGGTGTAGCCTATTCTAAAATTTTTGTTTAAAATAATTGCTAGCATTCCACTTAAAGAATCATGGTAGCGATAAGACACTCCCAATTCAATCATTTCATTGTATAAAAAGTTAGCATTAAAGTCAATAGATAAAGGTAAGTTTGAAGTGTAATTTATCATAGTTGATGGCTTAAATTTTATTTGGTCTGTTAATTCAAACAACATTCCTGCAGTAGCAAAATAACTCATATGATCAGATAGTTCTACTTTATTGTTATCATAATCAATCCTGAATTTAGGTGTATTTAATAAATACGGAATTGACAATCCAGCATAAAAACGTTGATTGTAAAAATAGGCACCCATCCCAATATTAGGATAACTACCCTTGATTGATGCATAAATCTCCTGATCTGGTGTGATTCCATCAGCTAAATTATTACTATAAAAAGACATTCCGCCTTTTAAACCAAAAGCTAGTAAATTATTTTGCGACAAAGCGATAGTATATGAAACATCAATATTAACATCGGTACTTTTAGACAAGCCAATTTTATCTGTAATAACAGAAAATCCAAGACCGACTCCGTCAAAAGCACGACCATTTAATGAAAAGGTATTTGTTTTTGGAGCCCCATCTACACCCACCCACTGAGATCTTCCTAATAAAGCAATTGTTAAATCTGCACGCGCACCAGCATAGGCAGGGTTTATCACCTGCATATTGTACATATATTGCGTATAATGAGGTA
This sequence comes from Urechidicola sp., assembly GCA_028599075.1. Classification (GTDB taxonomy): domain Bacteria; phylum Bacteroidota; class Bacteroidia; order Flavobacteriales; family Flavobacteriaceae; genus Urechidicola. The sequence continues at coordinate 83,184 of JAQRMW010000041.1, forward strand.
TTTGTTGTGCAAAAGAATTTGTGCTGTACAACAAAAATAAAAAACTTAATATGGGGTAAATCTTTTTCATTTATCTAATCAACTCTATAAAACTTGTTTTTGGTTTGGTGATGCCATCGTTGTAATTTAATGTGTAAAAATAGACGCCAGTTGGTACAGGGTTTCCATTGTATGTTCCATCCCACCAAAGTGGGTTTGTATTTCCGTTATTATTATAATTATAAACTTCACTACCCCATCTATCATAAATAATGATGGTAAATTCTGGAAAGTCTTGTAATCCTGCAATTGCAAATGTTTCGCTTTCTCCATCGCCATTAGGAGAAAATAAATTAGGAATATCATTGTCTTTTATAGTTCCTAACCCTTCAATATAAGGAGGAAGATTTGTAACGTTGTTTGATGTAATACCAACACCCAAATTCATAAATTCTGTATCTTCATTTAAGTTGTCATCTATGGTTGTCACTTCAATAATGATAGACTCCGTTAGGGCAGGAATTGTGGTTGTAGTATTAATACTTGCATAATCTTCTGGAGCTGTTGCTGTTTCGTTGTTAGTTCTGATTGCTAGGTCAACTGCCTCGTAATTTTGCATCGGCTCTCCAGAGGCATTGACCATACTGATATTAAAAATTAACGGATTGCCTTCAACAACAATATCATCATTGATGATGATTGTTGGGTCAGGGTCAATATCTAAAATAGTTCCTGTTTTGTTTAAATCTTGAATACCGACATTGTTACTCGTAACTTGTCCAATAACAGCTAAAGCTTCTTCATCAGGTTCGTTTAGATTATCAATGTTTGTGGTGATATTAAACGTAACATCTAAATTAGGACTAGCAGGATCAATTGTTCCATCGATAGTATATAATGATGCTATTGCAGCATAATCATCTGGAGAAATTGCGATAATATCTGAAGTAGAAATATTGATTTCTGTAGGTGTAGAGCTGGGGTGACTCATAGTAATGGTATGCACTAAATCTACTCCTTCATTTTCTCGTGTATCATTCATACTGATATCTGGAGCAGTTTCATTATCTAAAATAGTTCCAATACCTTCTATACTTGTGGTGATTGTATTGTTTGATGTAATTGTACCCGTTAAAGTTAATAATTCATCTAATTCATAAATATTATCATCTAATGTTGATACTGAAAATTGTGCACTTGTTTGTAAAGGTGGTATTATAAATGCAAATGCTGATACTTGATTGTAATCAAACGGGGTAATTGCTATATAATAAATAGGCGAAGTAGCTGTACCATCAGCAGTGTTGAATGTAATATTGATAGGTGTAGCACTAGGTATTAAAATACTATTATTGTTGAGTGTAGTTAGAATAATTGTAAATGTTAAGTTGCCACCTTCTATAACCGAAACATCATCAATTATAATTACAATTGCTATAATCTCTCTCCAATCTCTCTCTGGAGTTGCTGCGTTATCGGCATTAGGAAAATCAGTTGGTACTTGTCCGTTTGTTGGATTAACTTGCGAGTCATTATTGTCAAAAGCATCATCCAAGCCATCACTGTCTGCATCGTTATTTGAAGGTGTAGTTTCTGGAGTTCCGTCACTATCACTATCCCAACCTTCAATAATGTCATTTCTAATATCACCATCAGAATTGGTGTCAATATAATCTGGAATTCCATCTGCTTCTGTATCAACAGGATTTATTCCAGTTTGGTAAGCGCTGTCAATTCCGTTTGCATCGATGGAGTTGTTTGGAGGGATATAACTATCAGTTGCTTGTCCTTCAATATTGTCAACAATTCCATCATTATCAGCATCAATATCTAAATAATTGTCATTTCCAGTACTATCAGTATTCGGAATTATATATGTTATTGATGAAAAAAAGGAGTCGTTAGTTTCTACCGTATTATCCAATCCGTTTGTGCCGACTGGTGAATTTGTGATTCCATCAGCATCTGTATCTAAAGCAGTATTTGATGCTTCAGAGATATCAAAAATTCCGTCATTATCGCTGTCTAAATCAAAATGATTTGGGACCCCATCAAAATCAAAATCAAAAACATCAATTATTCCATCACTATTAGAATCTGCTCCAAAACCTGTGTCTCGGTAGTTAGGAATTAAATCTAAATCATCATCAGCTAGAGGGTCTTGTCCATTATATTCTATGGTGTCAGGAATGGTGTCATTGTCATCGTCAATGTCATTTAAATTTGTAATTCCGTCATTATCATTATCAGAAAAAACATCAACATTAACACTTCCTGTTGCAGTATTTAAATTGTTAAGAGGGTCTACAGCAGTAAAAGTTGAATTGTTTATACCAATACAATCATCATTAAAGATTACCGAAAATTCTATTACTACATTTTGATTAGGTTCTAGAATTCCTGATGTACCGTTTAAAATATTGATATCAGTAATACCATCAAAATTAGGATTCAAAACTGGGTTTGTCAATGCGGTAGAACTTAAAATGGTTGGGTTACTAACAGAAACAATATTACCACTACAAATGCTGTTGAGGTCGTCTACAATTTGTAAATTTTCTATCTGTACTGCAGTACTCGTATTAGTAGCTGTTATCTGAAAAGTTATTTCGGTGTGCTCTAGTATTCCGTTAGGTGCATCATTAATAGTTGTAATTGTTTTTTCTGAAGTAGCAGACGAAATAAAATTAAATAACATAAAAGTTGAAAAGCAGTCACATTGATCATTTGAAGTCGGAATATCATCTGCTGCATTACCCACATAATATCTGTCTAAATGATCTCCTAATGCATCAGACCAAATTACAAAAGAATAGCGTCTTAAATTAAATGGTGTAGTTTCATCAAAACTATCTAATCCACCCTGGGTCATACTCCTACCCATTTGTAAAAAGTAATTCCTATCAATTGATGAGATTGTACCAATTTCATAATAGACTTCTAAAATGATTGTTTCACTAGCGGCTAAATTTGTATTTGGAGCTAATAGTTTTGAATCTGTATCTCCGTTATAAGAACTGTTGATAGTAACTGGTGGCCCTGACACTTGTGTAATAATTAAATCTGTAAACACAATTCCGTTATCAATAAAACGGCCTAAGCCCATGTTGTAGTTTACGTTGTTTGCAGTTGCAGGTCCTTCATTAGTAATGATGACAGTATTGACATAATCATAACTACCATCAGGATTCACTTCTGGACTAGGTTCTGGAACATATAAGTTTGCAGCAACACTCGTTTCTGTCATGTGAAAATCGGTAGCTAAATAATTAGAAGTATCATTTCCTATGGATGACGTCACGTTTATAATATTGTCAAAATCAATACCAGAACCAGATGGGGTAGGATTAGGTCTTCCATCGCATACAGGATCAAAAGTTACACAGAAAATAACAGTAATACTCTGTCTAGGATACAATACATTATTATTAATAGCATTAGAATTAAACATTTCATTTGAGGTGATATTCTCAAAGTCATTATTAAAAGAAGTTACATCCCAATCCATAGGATAGGGGTTGTTTACATAATCAATAGTAGGAGACATGCTTACAACAATATCATCTACTAGTGTAACACAACCATTGCCAAACACAGCTTGTAAATTATCAGTTAAATTTATATCTCGTATTAAGTTATTGGCATGATAATCTCTTGCATTACTTGTATTTCTTAGTCGTACAGTATATTTTATTTTATAATCTCCATCAAATGTATACCCTTGATTACAGCTATTTAACAATTCAATATCAAGCAAATTGGTTATGCGCTCTACTGTTAAAAGAAATAACCCTGTTGCGGTATTTAGTCCATCATAAATAGTATAATTAATGTCAGGTACTGGGCCAGTGTATCCTGGGGTTGGTACAAAAGAGTAACTACCGTCAGCATTGATTGTTAAATTTCCTTCTGCAAGATTAGCAGTAAACCCTGCAGGATAGGTAGATCCGTTTACAGTAAATGTTAGAATAGAAAGCGTGTCTCCGTCTGGGTCTGTATCATTTGCTAATAGTCCAGGGGCAGTTACAGTTAAAGTTGTGTTTATTTCAGCCGTATCAACATCTGTATTTGCAACTGGTGGGCTAAAGTTTGTTGTGTTTATAACATCTATAAATAATTGTGCAGTATTCGTATTTAATCCATCAGAAACTGTATAGGTTATGGGCGGATAATTGCCAATATAGCCAATTGTAGGAGAGCATGTAAACCCGCCATTGTCGCTCATAGTAAAATTACCTTCAGTAAAATTAGCTGTTTGTCCAGCGTTATATGTAGTTCCGTTTATAGTAAATTGAGTTACGTTGAGTGTATCGCCATCATCGTCTGTATCATTTGCTAATACTCCGGGAGCTGTTACAGAAAGTGTCTGGTTTAACTCGACGGTAATGTTATCGTTATTTGTATTAGGAGGTGATTGTGCAAAAATAGTTGCACATAAAAAAAAGAAAAATAAAAAAGAAATAGGGTTGGTTTTCTTCATATCAATTTTTAATAAGCTTAATTTATATAAATTAAGTACTTCTAAAACGCTAAAATAATGATATTATTGAATTAAAGATATGAATTCTTTTTTTTTGAAATGAAATTATTTATCCCCCAGTCGTGCCATGATAGGAAAGTGGTCAGAATATTTGATGTCGTAAGTTTTAAAATTGTTGATTTCAAAAACAGGATCGGTCAGTATAAAATCTATTCTTGCTGGTAAAAAGTAGTCATAAGATTTTCCAAAACCTTTTCCTGCCACTACAAAAGCATCTTTTTTATCAGCCTTTACTTTATGGTAAGCCCATGAAAAAGCAGTATTGTTAAAATCGCCCATTAGAATAGTCTTGTAGTTACATTTTTCTTCATGGGCTATGATCTGCTCAACTTGGGTTACTTGCTTTTCAAAAGTGTTTTGCAATCTTTTTACCAATCGTTCTGTATCTTTTTCTCCAAAATTTTCTTTGTCTAACTGAATGTGTTGTGATTCTAAATGCACATTATAAACCCTTATGGTGTCTTTGCCTTTAAGAATATCAGCAAAAATGGTGTTATTGGCACTTCCCTTAAAATCAAGAGATCCTTTATTGATGATTTTGTACTTAGAAAAAATTGCCAATCCAAAGTAAGAAATTTCCTTGTTAGAATTCCGCTTAATATAGTTGTACTTATAATCGAAATTCACATCGTAATCTGTCAAAAATTCTTGAAAACAAATGATATCAGGATTTTTACTTTCAATAAAATCTGACACCAATTTTAATGTTTCTTCCTTGCCTTCTTTTTTCCACTTATAGATATTAAATAAACGGACATTGTAACTCATTACTTTTAAATCATCAGTCATTAAAACTTCTTTATCTGCAATTTTATACAGAAGATTTAATTGATTAAAACCTATTAGTAATACAAGGGTAGAAACTAAGAATTGCTTTTTAAGTTTAAGAATCCAATAGACCGCAAATAAAATATTTAGTACAATTAAAACCGGAACTGCTAAACTAAAAACTGCAATAATACCAAATGTTTTTGGTGATAAGTAAGGGAGTAAATTTGAAAGTAGGAGGGTTGCAGCCAATAATGAATTTAGCAGAAACAATATTTTATCAACCCACGATAATTTTTTCATAATTCAATTGAATTATTTAACAGTTCTAAAAGCAAATTTATTTTTTCTAACAACTAACAACTAATAATTATTTACCTACTTTAAATAGAAAATCTTTTTCTTCTTTGGTCAAAGCATCATATCCAGACTTACTAATTTTATCTAAAATCACATCAATTTTTTGTTGATGCGCATTTGATTCTTTGTGAGTAGGTTTTCTTTTTATGTCTTTGTTTTTATACACAGTTTTAAATGGTGTAGATTTTTTAGGTTTAAAAATAGTTGCAACATAATTGATGCTATTTTCGAACCATTTGCCAATATCCAATCCTTTTTCTAACAGTTTGGTATATACAAATCCAAGTAATGCACCACCCAGGTGAGCAATGTTCCCCCCAAAATTATCGCCTTTTAAATCGATAATACTCAACCCTACATAAAATCCAGCAATCACCCAGAGCTTTATACCACCAATTAGTCTTAGGCGAATTTCGTAAGTCGGAATCTTTGTTGCAATTCCTACAATAATTGCCATTAAACCTGCTGATGCTCCTACTAAATTACTATTTGGTTTGATAGTTAAAAATGCAATACCACCTGCAAAAATTCCCAAGAAAAAATAATTAATGAATTGTTTTTTAGAGAAGAACTGTAAGAATAAGTCACCTATATAAAATAAGAATATCATGTTGAATAATACATGCGGAAAACTGCCATGAAAGAATCCATAGCTAATCAAGGTCCAAGGCTTCGTAAAGAAAATATCTAGGTTAGAACTCAAGGTAAACCATTTTTCTACAAAAGGCATTGTAAACAACGAAATCACAAAGAGCACTACATTGATATAAATGATTTGCTCAACAATAGTGGCTTGTTTAAACCCAAGTTTTATGCGGTCTAGTGAGCTCATCAATTCCAACGTTTAAATTGATTTCGTTTCCAATAGTAGGCAATTATTGCTCCAGTTAAAGCTCCACCAACATGTGCAAAATGCGCTACATTGACACCGAAAATTGAATTGCCTCCAGAAAACCCAGAATAAATTTCATAAACTAAAATCAAAGGGATAAAATATTTCGCAGCTATCGGAATTGGCAAAAAGATTAAAGCCATTTTTGCATTTGGGAAGTTCAACCCAAATGCCGCAATCAAACCCATAATTGCTCCTGAAGCTCCTAAACTACTTTTGAAAAAGACATTATTCATTTTAATCAAATTGTCTTGGCCAACAATATTTCCCCATCCCGTGTTGTATTTGCCTTCATTTAATAAAGCAATAATTTCATCTTTTGAAACTCCTGTTGATACTATCTCGGAAATTATCGAATTAAATTGTATATAATCTATTGTAAAGGGTAAAAGGACTGCACCCAATCCCGCAGAAAAGTAAAAGAATAAAAACTTGTTCCTTCCCCACATTTGTTCTAGTGGAGTTCCAAACATCCATAGACCTAACATGTTCATAATGATATGAAAGTAGAAAGTCGGGTGATGCATAAACATATGCGTAAATATTTGCCAGACTTTAAAGTTGTCGTTTTCAGGAAACCAAAGAGAAAGCCATTCAAAAGCTTTATCGCCTACAGTTAAGCTACCAACAAAAATCACTACATTAATAATAATCAAATGCTTAACGGCATCTGTAATTCTATTCATCATAATCCAAATCTTTTATCAATTTCGTTCAACTCCATTGAAATAAACGTTGGCTTTCCGCTGGGTGAATGATTAGGTTCTTTGCATAAAAATAGTTGCTCTACTAATCCTTCTTGCTCTTCTTTAGATAAGAGGGTTCCATTTTTTATTGCCAAACTTTTTGCCAAACTTTTTGCCATCACATCTAACTGACTAAAGCTAGTTTCTGGTATTTCATTTTTAATGTCATCCAATAATTGCTCTAACACAATGGATACTTGGCTTTCAGAAATTGCAATCGGAATTCCTTTTACAACTAATGATTCATCTTCAATTTTATCGAACAAAAAACCAGTACTTTCTATGTCGGCTTGAATTTCTTTAATCAGTATAATATCATCATTGCTAAAGTTAATTTCTAGCGGAAATAGTAACTGTTGGCTTGCAGTATCATTAACGGTTATATGCGCCAAATATTCTTCGTACAAAATTCTTTGGTGTGCTAAATTTTGATTGATAAATATGATTCCAGACTTAATAGTACTCACAATATATTTTTTGTGAATTTGATGTGTTTTAAATAATGATTGCTCTTCTTTAAACAATGAAGCATTGATTAATTCTGATTCAACATCAATATTTTTAATGTCTGTTTCTGGAGCTTTGATATCTACATATAAGCTTTCCCATTGTTGATTTTTTTCTCGTTTATACGGAAATTTAATGCCCTTTTGTTGCTCGGTTTTAAAAGGGTTAAAATTTCTATCAACCGTAACACTTGGTGCTTTTTTTGGTTGATTTTCTTTAAAATCATAAGGTACATCTAGCGTAGCATCACGATTAAAGTCTAATACTGGAGCAACATTATATTGCCCTAACCCATGTTTAACTGTTGAGCGTAAAATGGCATATAAAATCTTTTCATTATCAAACTTCACTTCAGTTTTTGTTGGGTGAATGTTGATGTCAATACTTTGGGTTGGTACAGTTAAATACAAAAAATAAGAGGGATGATATCCATTTGCAAGTAATCCATCAAATGCACTCAAAATTGCGTGATGTAAATAAGGGCTTTTAATAAATCGATTGTTTACAAAGAAAAATTGCTCTCCTCTTTTTTTCTTAGCATACTCTGGTTTCGAAATAAATCCGGTTAACCCTAAGACTTCAGTTTCTTCATTAATAGGAACTAATTTTTCATTGGTTTTTTTTCCGAGTATTGCAACAATACGTTGACGTAAATTGGTGTCGTTTAAGCGATATACTTCGCTGTCGTTATGAAACATCGAAAATTCAATATCTGGATGTACTAATGCAACTCGTTGAAATTCATCAACAATATGTCGCGTTTCTACTGGATTTGATTTTAAGAAATTTCGACGTGCAGGAATGTTGTAAAATAAATTTTTAACCGCAATTGAAGTTCCTTTTGAAGTCGAAATCAAATCTTGAGATACAACTTCAGAACCTTCAATTTTAATTTGAGTGCCTAATTCTTGCTCCGCTGGTTTTGTTTTTAATTCAACATGTGCAATTGCAGCAATAGATGCAAGCGCTTCACCACGAAATCCTTTAGTTTCGATATTAAATAAATCTTGAGCAGTTTTTATTTTAGAAGTTGCATGACGCTCAAAGCATAAGCGAGCATCGGTTTCGCTCATGCCTTTACCATTATCAATCACTTGAATGAGAGATTTACCAGCATCCTTAATTAATAACTTAATTGAAGTCGCATTAGCATCAATGGCATTTTCTAGTAATTCTTTGACTACTGAAGCAGGACGTTGCACCACCTCACCTGCAGCAATTTGATTGGCAACGTGGTCAGGTAAAAGTTGAATGATATCTGACATTAAAATAAAGTGTGTAAATCTAAAATGTAAACTGCAATACCAACTAAGATGGTAATGATAATAGCTAATCGGATAGTAGAACTTCTGTTAGAAGCTAATCTTTTGTTTTTAACCCACTCGTTTTTTAAGTTGTTTTTTGTGAAATGAATTCGGGTAGCATCTTCTTTCGATTCTTTGTCGCTGTATTTCAGCTTCAAATTTTCGATACGTTCTTTTCGCTCATCATAATAACGAGGCTTGTAATCAAAAACGTAGTGTTTACGCGATTTAAATGCTTTTCCGAACATCAATTAATGCTTAAATAATAGTGATGTTTCAAAATTACATAAATATTAAAACGTGGTCAAGTTTTGTTTATAAATTTAAGAGAGAATTGGGAATTGCAATTTTCTTGCAGAATCCAAAATGCTTTTTTTTGCCAAAAGCCTAGAGCCAAAAGCCTAGAGCCTAGTCATTTTAATAGCTGTTACTGCAGACTCTACACCTTTATTGCCAAGTTTACCACCAGAGCGATCTACAGATTGCTGCATGGTATTGTCGGTTAAAACACAATATATTGTAGGAACATCATATTTAATATTCAAATCTTTAATACCTTGAGTTACACCTTTGCAAACAAAATCAAAGTGTTTTGTTTCACCTTGAATAACACAGCCTATTGCAATTACAGCGTCAATATTTTGTGTGCCTAACATTTTTTTGCAGCCAAAAATCAATTCAAAACTTCCAGGAACATTGTAGCGAATTATATTTTCTGATAAAGCGCCACAGTCTATTAAAGTGTCAAAAGCACCTTTGTATAAACCTTCGGTTATAGTTTCATTCCATTCAGAAACAACAATCCCAAATCGAAGATCTTTCGCATTTGGGATAGTCGTTTTATCGTAATATGATAAATTGGTTGTAGCCATAAAAAAGTATTTTAGATTGATGGATTTTTAAAAATCCATCAACAAAAAAATATTACTCAGCGTATTTTGCTTTGCTGATATAGATATCTATGTTTTTAGCTTCTTCAGAATTTGGATACAATTTCTGAATTTTTTCAAACATTCCTAATGCTTTATCAGATTTCCCTAACTCTAAAGCAGTATTTCCTGCTTTGAATAAAAATAGCGGAGTTGTAAAATCATTTGCTCTTAAATTAGCAGCTTGCTCATAATAATCTAGAGCTTCTTCTTGTTGATTTAAATCAGCAAACGCATCACCAATAGCTCCTTTTGCAATTGGGCCTAAAGCTTCATCATCAGAAGAAAACTTTTCTAAATAGCTAATAGCCTCCGTATAATTTTTCATTTTTAAATAAGAGATACCAGCGTAATAATTAGCCATATTTCCAGCATCTGTACCAGAATATTGCTCAGCGATATCAATAAAACCAAATTTACCATCAGTTCCATCTAATCCTAATAAATAAATTGAATCTGCTGCTACACTTGTAGCAGAAGCTTGTTGAAAATGCTTTTTTGGAAAAGCCAATTCGTCAGCTGC